>DASTLG010000023.1:0-26582 GCA_035715245.1 Patescibacteria group bacterium | reverse complement strand
ATCGCTCGACAATATCGTCGACGATTTTCCCGCTGGGTTTTCCATCACCGCCAAGCGCATCAAAATACCATTCATGCAGATACACGCCATTAACCGCGAATGTTTCTCCATCCTTAAGTCCGCGTAATTCCGAATACGTTTGATTGGCATTTTCTAAGCCGCCGGAGGAAGCAAGGCCGGATAATTTTTCTCGAATTTCATTTGCTTTAGCAACGTATCCAGCGTAGAGCTTGTCGTGATGGATGGAAATCGTTTTTTCGGATAAACCTGAAAGATGATCAAACGGCAGAGGTTTGGTTTCTGTTTTCATAGAAGAAATGAGGATGATGAGGATTGATTAAGCGAACTTTTGCATTGCCTTTAAAATTTCCGAATTCTTAGGCATCCCTCTTTTTTGATAACGAATGGTCCCTTGCTTGTCAATGCCGACCACGGTCCGCCGGATTACCTGGACACGGAAGATATCGCGGATAGCGCCGTAAAGCATGCTGATTTTTTTTCCTGGATCGATGAGAAGAGGGAAGGGAAACGAATATTTTTTTATAAATTTCTGATGCGATTCAGCGTTTGCGTGATTAATTCCAAAAACCGCTATTCCAAGGTCCTCAAATTTTTGCCAATCATCGCGTACCGCGCAGAGCTGAAGGGTGCAGCCAGGCGTGAGGTCGCCGGGATAAAAAAAGAGGACGACCGGCTGCTTTCCTTCAAAATGCGAAAGCTGAACAACTTCTCCTTGCTCATTTTTGAGAGAAAAATCCGGCGCTTTTTGACCGATATGTAATTCGGTAATCGCCATAGATATTGAATATCAGTGTACGTGTCTTTTTGGAATCACAGAAGATAAAACGTCAAGGTCTTGACCTCGACAATCTGCCGCATTCGCGCTAAGATTTTTTTGTTTTATGGATGAGCGCCCGTCTGAAAAATCCGCATCAGTTCCTCAGAAAAAACAAAGAGGTCAACGATGGAAAACATGCTGCGGCGGCTGTTGTCTCTTATTCGTCCTGCTTACGATTGGGGCGCTTCTCCTTGGCTATTGGTACACCTCAGGCGAACCGATTCCAAAATTTCTCCAGCAGTCCATTTTCCATGTAAAAAAAGGTTTATGAAACGAGGTTTGATTCTCGTCTTCCCATTTTTTCTGCTGGTCCTTTTTGGAGCTGGTTGTTCCGTTTCATCTATCTATTCCAGGCTGGGAAATACAGCGGCCGGATTTTTCACGCATCAAGATACTGCAGTCGTATCGACGTCTACTGCCGCGTTTCTTTCATCTCGTCTTTCATTCAGCCCGGGAGATTCGTTCAGCCTTACGCAAACCTTATTCGGTATTTCAGCTCCTGTCGACCAAACAGATGCAGGACAGCGGAATATCACAATCACTCGATTTGCTCCGGGAGAGCAGGTTGACCTTACCTGGCAAATGCGGGTCGAGCGTGAAACAGACGCTTCAAAGATGGCGCGTGAAGCGTATGATGCGGGTTTGAAAGCGCATCCTACACCGATCGGTGAATCAGCGCCGCTTCCGCCAAAGATTGTTTTTGAAAGTGTGATGTCAACGGGAACGATTTTTAATATTGATCTGGCGCGAAAACAAACATTACGTTTGCCGAGCTATTGGAAGGAGGGGAATTATGAGAGTCAGGATTCGAGTGTGATTTGGATGCCGATCGAAGCCTTCCGGACCTTAATGGCGACTCGGCAGGTTTCCGTTTCGCTCGGAATTACAGAATCGCCGATTACGACACTCATGAAAACAATGGCAATGTGGAAAACATTTACGGCAAAATTACGCGGTGCAACGGGAACCGAGGACGACCATCAAGATCCAGATTTGATCCAGGCTGACGGGGAATTTGTTTTGTGGCCGATTTCAATCAATGGAACGCGTAAAATTGTTTCGGCAATTCGGGCGCGGAGCCGCTATGGAGAATTAATCATTCTCAATAATGAAAAAAATCCAATCGTACTTAAATTTACGATGAATCCATTTTCTCCAGAAGCGATTGTGGGTGATCGCGGGTCGTTTGTGCAGAATTTTCTTGGATACGAGGTAACGAATTTACATCTTCGCCAGTTTACGGATTAAAAAAACCAGCGGATCACCGCTGGAAAAATATCAGAGATTCTTGAAGCGCGCCTCAATTTCACGGACGCACGTTTCAAATTCCGGCAGCTGTTTTAGATTCGGCTGCCAGGCAAGTCCGCGCGCCTTGAGATCGATCTCATCCATAATGCGAGCGCCGGGAATAATTTCGCCGGCTGGCGTTCGATCGCGGCCGAGGAGCCAGATCGTGTCCGCGACTTGAATCGCGGCACGTGTGTCATGCGTGACCACGATAATTGTTTTTAACTCATCGAGCTGTGCCACCTCAGTAATCAGCTGACAGACTTCTTCCTTGACGTTGACGTCCAAGCCTGAGAACGGTTCGTCCATTAAGAGGAAGTAGCTGCTGCACAATAATTGCTGTGCAATAGCAACACGTTGGCGTTGTCCACCGGAAAGCTGAACCGGGTATGCTTCAGCGTGTGCCGTCATGTGAAACAAATCGAGATAATAGGCCGTCTTATTTTTTGCGTCATCACGGCTCATCTTCGCGAGACGCGCGGCAAGATACAAATTTTGTCGTACGGTTCGATGCTGGAATAGCCGGCATTCCTGCGTTACCACGCCGACTTCTCCTCGTTTGATCGGCCGCTGAGCTTCGGTGATAAGCACCTGGCCGGAGCTCGGCCGAAGAAGGCCGGCGAGAACATGGAGCAGAGTGGTTTTCCCAAGGCCGGACGGGCCGAGAAGGGCAACCACTTGTCCTTGGTTTATGTGGTCGCGGTGAACGTTGCGGATCACTCCGTTCACATCCCGCAGAACCACGCGATCCTGAAATGAATGACTCACGTGGTTGATGCTGAGGAGAACTTCTCGCATGTCATAAGGAATCGGCGTCATGACGCCCTCCTTGCGAGCCGGAGATCAGCATAGGGACAGGCCCAGCGCCTGGCCTTGCCGATCAAAACGTCTTGAAGCAGACCAATGATGACAACAAGAGTCATCACGGCGAACACGCTGTCCAGACGCAGGCGCTTATTTTGATTCAAGAGAACGGCGCCGAGGCCGCCCTCACTTCGCGAAAGGCCTTCGACCATGGTGAGCATCATCCATCCCATGGCCGCCACATCCTGAAAGACTTCGAAGGCACGCGCTCGGGTTCCGAGAATGATCACTTCCCACGCCACGCGCCATTCGCTCATTCTGAGCGTCCGAGCGTGATTGAGTTCGTCTTCCGAAACGGAGAGAACGACGGTTGCCATGGAAGTAACGAAGAATACACTCATCCCAAAGACAAGCATCCAAACCTTGAGCGGATGGCCGCCGCCGACGATGAGGGTGAAGATGAACACGACGCCGGTTGGTCCGAGGAATCGGAGCTTTGAAAAGAAGACGACCAAGGGCCGGAAGAACGGCACGATGACGAGATAGGAAAGGGTGAGCGAGATGAGCGCGGTCCAGAACAAGGCTTCCACGTTCAGATACAGGCTCGATCCCAGATCTCGGCTCAGTCCTTCCTCGAACCAGAGCCGTTTGAATGCCTGGATCACTTCGAACGGCCGGGGAATCACGCTCGGCGCGCCAGTATACCAAACCAGGATGGCGAGAGCCGCGCAGCCAAACGCGACAATTCGCAACGTGTTTCGTGAAATCATCGCGAACGGTTTGAAGGCGTCGAGGAATTTCATTTGATCCACCTCGTTTTTTAAGGTCCACTGCAGAACGCATTTCTCTCAGCCTTTTTAAAAAAGATGGAAAGAAATGTGCCCGACTCCTAGGCATTGCCTAAGAGTCGGGCGAAAGGAAAAGAACTACCTACTTGTTTTCGCCGATCACGATCTCGACGCGCCGGTTCTTGGCGCGGCCATCGGCCGTGGTGTTCGGCTCGAGCGGCTCGCTGTCGCCGTGCGCGATCGGAGGCCTGATGCGGCCGGTCGGGAAGATCTTGGGCGCACGGGTCTCGAGGTAATGCTTTACCGCGAAGGCGCGCGCCTCGGAAAGATCGCGGTTCTTCTTCGGCGTCCCGACGTTGTCGGTGTGCCCGTGGATCACGATGACCGTGTTGCCGGAAACGACGAGGCCCTGGTAGAGCTCTTCGAGCTGTCGCTCGGCGCTCTTCGAGAACGTCGCCTTTCCGGTGTCGAAGTTGATGTTCCAGGCACGGCGGCCGACTTCGACGAGCGGACCGCTGTCTGCCGCGGCGAAGGTCGGGACCTCAGCGGTGCTTGCCGTCGGTTGTTCGGCCGCGACCTGCCGCAGGTACGACAGGTTGAGAACGTTCTTTGCCGGCGGGAATGTGGGAATCAACTGCGGGTAATTCTCATGGGCGTAATTCCCGAACTGGGTATACGTCGCCACGAACGTGCTAGCGGCCTCGCCACCAGAGCCAGGGGAGAGGCCAAAGAGGAACAGATCGTCTGCCAGGTTATTGGCCTTGCTGCCGCCCAGCTCGACTTGCAGGCCCGTGGCATCGATCTCGGTGGTTCCCTTGTAGTAGCGGAGCCAGTAGTCGGGATCCGTGTCCTTTTCGGCGTAGACCATGTTGCTCACGAATGCGGCGCGCCGAAGCGCGTTCTCGTAATGCAGAACTTGGTCTCCGCCCTCGAGGATCGCGGCGAGCATGTTCTTCACGACGTCGCTGTGCTCGCGATTCCACTTGCGGATACCGATCATGACTTCCGGCATCTGACCGTTGTTCAGCTTGGTGGAGACGATCGAGACGAGGCCGCCGCGCTTCTTTGCGACGATCACGTCGCCAGGCGTCCACGTGACCACGCCATCCACACAAACCTGACGTGTCTCGCCGGTCTTCTTGTACTTCTTTGTCCCCGGGTCGATTACCACGACCGGCCGTTCTTCGCACGCGTGTGCCACGTACTTCTGTGCGGCGTCCACGTAATCGTTCGCGGCGAGCCAATTCACGCAATTCGGATCGAAGACCTTTTCGTCCGGATTGTTGCAAAGACCGTTGTCCGCGATCCACTTGATGGCGATGTTCCAATCGCCGTCGCGCAGGACGCCGGCCACGAGACCGCCGCGCGCGGCGGCAGAATTCGGCGGCAGCCAGGCAACCGGTCCCATGAACTTGTCTTCGCCGCGGGAGTACCCGGACGAGCCGATGATCTCGGCCGTGTATTCGGGTCCGAGCTTTGCGAGCGTGGGATTCAGTCCCTGGAGAAATTGTGCAGCCCCGTCACCCATGATGGAGACGAAGTGCGCGCCTTCGCTGGGATTTGGATCGCCCTTCTTCAGCATGGTCGCGAACTTCACGAGCATGGCCTGCATCTGGCTGGAATCGTCCTGCCGGATGAGTTTAAGGTTCACGCCGTGCGTGCACATGAGACTGCCCTCGGTGGCCTGCGAGCCGCCGGTGGCGAACATCTTGCCCATTTGCGAATTCCAGGCCCACACCAGCTGACGGATCTCGGGCCGATCCGCGCATCCGGGCTTCTGGCCGGGCATGGAAACCGCCGGGATTGCGTTCTTGGCGACGGCGTCCTTGACCTGCGGCAGATCGATCTTCTGCGGAATGATCGCCGATTGCTCGGCGCGATCCGGGAAGAACTTCGCGAACCAGCCGAAGTGCCAGGCAAAGATGCCGACCACGGCAAGAATGACAACGGTAATGAATCCCTTTGCGAGAGGCGTGAGGCGGGACGTGGGCATCGGGTCCTCCTTGTACGGAACCATGAACGCACCTGTAACGCTTTTTGGACTTTTTAAAACTAAAAAGAGCAAGGCGCTACCTTGGCAGTTTTTTCGCCGTTTGTCAAGGCTATTTCCCGCTCGGTTGAGTCAGTTATTTTATTTAGAATTAGCCTTAATTTGTGATGACGTGAGCCATTCCGGATAAAGAACCTGAAAATAAATCTGATCGCGGATTGGTCTCAGTTGCTTAAGTGTGGTGATGACCTCATTTATTTCCTTCGCTTTCGCCTTTTTTGTGTTCAGAGGTTTTTCGGGCTCTGTCAAAAGCGTTTGCGCCAGGTCTTCCCACGAAGTCTTTGATTCTTCCAGGTAGAATTCCAGACGTTTCCACATGCGATCGACGAATCCTTCAATCGCATTTAGCGCAGGAATGGCAGAGGATCCAGTTAAATTTTTTTCCAGCACGTTGATTATCTCCGCGAAAATCCGTGTCTCTTGTGAATTGGTTTGTATTTTTGATTGATTCAAAAAGACATGCGCCGACCGCTTTAACGCCGTCGTGGTCATATGATCGTAGGTTCGCCAGCTTACCGCGCGAATGAGGCCGCGAAGAAAATTTTGCTGTTCATCCTGTGCGTCCTTTGCGCGTTCAAGATCGTTTAAGAGGATCTGTTCGATTTTCCAAAGCCCAGCATGAAACCAAGAAGTTTCTGCCGCTTCAAAAAAAATCGGTTCGCCTTCTTTTGGCAGATGATAGGTTCCTTTGAGGTACGCATAAACCTGTTCAAGCGTGGCCACATGCGGAAACAAAAGGGGCGACGCCATATTATTAGTCGACCAGCAGCTGATAGATAAATTGATCTCGGATGGAACACCAATCAAAAATCGACCGCAGAGTTTTTTGTAGTTGATCGTGTTCGGACGCGCGCGGTTTTTGATGTGTTTGCTCCTGCTCTTCGAGAAAGATTTCGTACTGCTTTTTAAGCTCATCAAAATTTGGAATAAGCCGCTCCAAATTTTTCCATGATTCTTCAACATATGCTTCGACAATCTCCAGTGCCTCGCGTACGGTTTCATGAAATTGATGACGCTTAAATACTTGTTCGATTGTTTGTAACCCCTGTTCTGTTTCCCTGAGCGCTTCCTGCCATTCGTGTTTTGTTTCCTGCTCCTCGTAGGGAAGGCTATTGATTCTTTTTTGTTCCGCGGTAACGACGTTTTTCCGTAATCGTTCAAAAAAAGATTTGGTCAGATGCGGGTGTTTTATTTGTAGACGATGATGGGCGCAATAAATGAGGCGGCGGATGTCATCAGCTTTTTTTGTGTCTTCATCGGTTTTTGCTTGGTTGAGTTCGGCCAAAAGTCGCGCTTCGATTTTCCACATGGATGGATTTCCCGGATGTAACAGAATGAATTTTTCATCTTCCGTCAGTGGTTCGCGCGCGAGCCAGGATCCGTTCGGGATCCGTTTTGGTTCTGCCTGCGCCAGATAGGCGGTGAGCTGATCGCGATGATGGAGAAAAAAATCCGCCGGTTTTTCATTCGGAATAAATCTTGCCTGACGCGGCTCGCGAATAACTTTTGTCGCTTCTGATTCCCGTCGAGAAAAAGCCGTCCGCTGTTTCCGCGGTTCCTGCAGAAACGGAAACGAAAGAATTTTCTGATCTTTCATACATTTAAACAAAGCGCTCCTGCCATTTTGGATCAATGTCGACCACGAGATCGAGGAAGACTTTTTGATTCATGGCGAGCTCTAATTCTTTTCTGGCGGCGGCGCCGATCGTTTTTATTTTTTGTCCGCCGGCGCCGACGATCATGGCTTTATAACGTTCATCGGTTGTCCAGATTGTGGCTGCAATGTATTCCATTCCGTTTTTCCGCTTTTCCACGCTCGTGACTTCTACGTGGATGCTGTAGGGGAGTTCTTGCTCGAGATGCAGGAATAATTTTTCACGGATAAGTTCCGCAATCCATTCCCGATGTCCCATGTCGGTAAATTGCTGGTCGGGATAATAGGGAATGCCTTCTGGTAAAAGAGCAAAAAGCATGTCGAGCAGACGATTCAGATCGTAATGTTTTGTTGCGGAAATTTCTATCGTGGCGCGCTGACCGACATCAATCGCCTGTGCGGCATTGAGGAATGGTTTTTCTTGCTCGTTGAGATCTGATTTGTTAATCGCAACGATAACCGGTACATCCTGCGCGCGAAGCAATTTTTGGATGTTTTCTTCCTCTGGCCCTGGCGCGCGTGTTGGATCTACCACATAGATGATTACGTCGATTCCCTCCAATTGTTCGCGAACAATTTCGTTCAGCCGATTAGAGACCGCGTCTTTCTTTCCAAGAAACACGCCGGGGGTATCGACAAACACAATTTGACCGCGCGGATCATGCAGAATGCCGCGGACCGGATGACGTGTGGTTTGTGGTTTTGGAGTTACGATGGCAACTTTTGAACCCACCAGGGCGTTCAGCAAACTAGATTTGCCGACATTTGAGCGGCCGGCGAGAACGGCAAACCCGGATTTTTTTTCAGGACTCATGCGGAAAGAATAGCACAAAAACCGGAAATGGTTCTGCTATGCGCGAAGAACGAGTTTTGATACGAGCTCGACATGCGGCGTTTGCGGAAAAAGATCCAGCGCGATCATCTGCTCTAACTGATACGCGGTTTTGAATAAAGCGAGTTCTTTGACAAAGGAATGATAGTTGCACGAAACATACACCATTGTCCGCGGTTTTTGTTCGAGCAGACGTTTGATCACGCGCGGATGCAAACCGGCGCGCGGCGGATCGAGGATCACGGTGTCAGGATTCCACTCAGACCAGACTAATGACTCTGCCGGACCGCTCGCGAATTCTGTTTGGCGATCCACGCCGTTTAAAGCCGCATTTTTCTTGGCAAGAGAAATCGCCTCGGCATCGAGTTCGTATCCAAAGATGGTTGCGCCTTCGTGTGCGGCCGCAATTCCAAAAAAACCAAGACCGCAATATAAATCAAGAAGGCGCGTTTGATGAAGATCGCCGAGAAAGGAGAGGACGGTTGTTTGGAGCTGAGCCGCCATTTTTGTATTTGTTTGAAAAAAAGAATTCGGGTGAATGAGATAACGCAATCCGTTTACTTCTTCTGTGAGAAATTCATTTCCGTGCAGGCGGAATAAATTTTTTGAAAGAGAAAGATCAGTAATCGAGGGATTTTCGCCGAGATATAACGTTGTGCAGTGCGGCGCGAATCGCTTCACTAATTCCTGCCGCATGGATTCAGAAAATCGATTCGCATCATGCACGACCAGGGTAATCATGCGCTCACTCGTATTTTTTCCTAAACGGATCACGAAATAACGGAGATCACCTGATTGTTTTTTGGCATCCCATGGCACCAGCCGTAGATCTGCCGATAAGGTTCGCGCGAGGGCAAGAATCGCCGGGGTTTCTTGATCAAGTAAGAGACAATTGGTCAGATCAAGATAGCGGTTCCATGCGCCGTAGGCTTTTAATCCGAGTTCTCCGTTCCAACCCCAAACATAATCCATGCGATTTCGATAATAAAATGGATCGGGGCAGGGGAGAGTGTTTTTTATCCGTTCGTTGTGTCCTGCTTCCGCAAACGCTTCATTAATCATTTTGCTCTTGGATTCGCGCTGAGCTTCCTTTTTCACGTGCTGCCATAAACAACCGCCGCAGATGCCGGCAAACGGACACGGCGGAATTACGCGTAAAGAGGACGGCGTTGTTATGCGATCGAGTTTTGCCATCCATTTTTTTTGCTCTCGCCGGACAAATGTTGCTTCTATTTCATCACCGGGCGCGGTAAACGGAACAACGACTTCGCGAGTTCCGTCCTGAGGGTTAGGCATCGAAAACGTAAAAGCGCCGCAGCCTTTTTGATCAAATCGTTCGATTTTTCCGGTAAGGCGTTCTCCGAATTTCATGTCGGCAACGGTAGCGTGAATCTGGGGACTCGTCTAGGCGTGGCTTTTCGTCCATCACTTTTTATGATTTGATATATCGCTATGACAGATCTTCAACTGATTGCGAATGATATCCGTTCGCGGGAAAACGTCGGATCGCTTTTTCGAACGTGTGATTCGCTCGGTGTGAGAAAGCTCTGGCTGACCGGCTATACGCCGGCGCCGCCTGATCCAAAAATTTCAAAAGTCGCGCTTGGGGCGGAAACAGCTGTCGTCTTTGAAAAATATTCGGATGTCATGATCGTGATCACCGCATTAAAAAAAGAACAGATTCCGGTTTTTGCGCTGGAGCTCTCGGCAGACGCGATCGAACTTTCGCAATTTAACCCGCCGAGTCGAATGGCTCTCCTTTTGGGAACAGAAACGACCGGGATTCCGCCGTCGCTTCTTTCCCATTGCGACGGAGCGATCAAAATTACACAAAAAGGAATTAAAGAATCCATGAACGTATCGGTCGCGGCAGGGATCGCGGCTTGGGCGATTTTGTCTCATTGACGTCTGGTTCGATCCATGCCAGGATATTCTGTTCCTTTCATTCAGGAGGAGAGACATGCAAGGAGCGCCGCTCGCTTCTCAGATGGTTTCGTCTGTAACCACGGTTCAGACTCCGTCGATGACCGCGCAAGATTTTTTGAAAGATCTATGCCGTGAACCCGATCTGAGGCTTGGACACGGGTTCGCGGATTGGAATTTTTATCTGGGTCCGTACGGCAACCTGGTTGGCGGATCAGGCAAACGGTTTCGCGTCCGGATTTGGCACACGGATCGAGAACTTTCGACCGATCAGGTTCGAGCTGAAAGCCGGCGCATTTCCCATCAAGGCCATGTTGGTTCGTTCCTTGCATGGTGTAGGAGCCAGAAGGACGTTCTGCGCGGCCGATTCACGACGATTCCTCCGGATATTGCGTGCCGGCGCCTTTCAGAACGTGGAGCGTTGCTGGTTCCGGTTTGGCACGCGGAATCGAATTCTTCCGTGTTGACCCTCGAAGAGCTTATGCCGAAATGGGAATCAGGCTGGTACTTTTTTGACTCCCAGGAGATCACGGAATTTCCTGCGGCGGTCTGATGAGACTTCCCGCGCTGGACGCAGCTGCGGGATTTTTTTTTGGTCCATCCTTTTCAAATCAATCATTTTATGCTTGAATAGGGTAGTCCTTTCTAAGGAGGGCGCCCATGTTTTGGTTTCTTCCGATTACGCTGGCGGTTAGTGGAATGTGGGTGAGCTGGGTCGCTGGTGATCGCGGATGGAGCTGGGTGCAGCGTGTCTTCATTTTGGTTTTTGGAATTTTTTGCTGGTTTACGGGCGCGAGTTTTGCGGCCATAACCCAAGATTGGATTTTTTCGCTTGAATTCCGTTTTGGGTACGGCGTTTTGTTTTGGGTGCTGATTGGGGTCAGCATTCTGATGACCGCATTCTTTGCTTTTGTGTCTTCTTTGTGTCCACGCCGGAACGAGCTCCAGATAAAAATTTCCGAGTCTTGGGATTGGCCAGATCAGCCAAAGACGCCTCCGAGCCAATCAGCCGTTCAGCCAAAGGTTGTTCCAACAAAGGCAATTCCGAAGCGTTCGGCGCCTCAATCGAAGCGGCCGCTTGCATCAAGGCGCATCCGTTGATGATTCTTTCTGCCCACAATGATGTGGGTTTTTTCTTAGATAAAATGCTCATTTATTAGCCATTTTTGACCTTAATCTCTCGTCAGTTTCTCGATTATTTGCTAGGCTAGTGCCATGAAAATTTCCATCGTAATTCCAGCAAAAAACGAGGAATATTATCTTCCAAAATTGCTCACATCCATTCGTCAGCAGAAAATGGAGGATTACGAAATAATTGTGGCAGATGCCGGATCAACGGATTCAACGCGGAAAATCGCCGCGTCGTTTGGGGCGCGTGTCGTTGATGGCGGATTGCCGGGCGCCGGACGGAATCGGGGAGCGGAAGTTGCGCAAGGGGATGTCATTATTTTTTTGGATGCAGACGTGCTTTTGCCTCATGAATTTTATCTGCAGGAGTGCCTTGATGAAATGGACGAGCGCGGACTTCATATTACAACTTGCCGTCTGCATACGTATGACGGGACTACGTTAGATCAGGCCATGCACGGCGCCTATAACGTTTATAGTGTGGCGACGGAACATGTTTTGCCCCACGCGGGCGGGTTCTGTTTGTTTGTAAAACGCTTGGCGCACGAAACGATTAAAGGATTTGATGAAGATGTGGTGTTTGCGGAAGATCATGATTATGTCCGCCGATTAAAAAAAGCCGGCTATCAATTCGGTATTCTGCGTCGTAATAAAATATTGGTCTCTTCGCGTCGCCTTCATAAAGACGGCCGCTTTTTGACCATGGGAAGATATGCGTTTGCGGAATTACGTATTTTAACCCGCGGTCCGTTTAAGCGCCGTGTACCGTTTGCCTACGAAATGGGCGATTTTGATCTTCCAAAGCATCCGTAACATGCTTTCGTTTTTTCGGCGATTATGGGAAGGAGAAACCGACGGCCTCTCGGCCGCCGCTTTTATCGTTGGTGCCGCATCGCTCGCTTCGCGTTTGGTCGGTGTTCTGCGTGATCGGATTCTCGCTTCGCAATTCGGCGCCGGGAATCAGCTTGATGCTTATTATGCGGCCTTTCGTCTTCCGGATTTTTTATACAATTTGATTATTTTAGGCGCGCTCACCGCCGGATTTATTCCGGTTTTTACGGAATATCTGGAACGCAAAGGAAAAGAAGAGGCGATGCGCCTTGGCGGCATCATGGTTTCCTGGGTTGGTATTATTATGGGAGTGTTTGCGGCGGCGCTTATTCTTGCGGCGCCGGTGATCGTCCCATGGATTACGCCGGGATTTGATCCGGAAAAAATGGCGCTCACGATCCAGTTATCGCGAATCATGTTTTTATCGCCGCTCATCCTGGGACTCTCGGCAGTTATGGGCGGTATTTTGCAATCCACGCGCCGGTTTATGCCGTTTGCGCTCGCGCCGGTTCTCTATAATATCGGCATTATTTTCGGCGCACTGTTTCTCGCGCCGAGATTTGGAATGCCAGGTTTGGCCTGGGGCGTTGTGATCGGCGCATTTTTTCATTTTCTTGCGCAAGCGTCTGTGGTGATCCGAATGGGATTGCGGCGTTTGCCGCGGCCGACATGGAAGCATGAAGGTGTGCGGCGGATTATGAAGCTCATGGCTCCGCGGACGGTCGGATTAGCCGTCACACAGATCAATCTGGTGATTTTACTTGCGCTCGCTTCTTCTCTGCCGGTTGGTTCTGTGGCGGTATTCAATCTGGCAAACAATCTGCAGAGTTTTCCGGTCGGCATTATCGGAATTTCCTTTGCCGTTGCGGCATTCCCGGCGCTTTCGCGCGCTATTGGAGTGGATCGCAAAGAAGATTTTCGTTCCGCACTCATGGGAGCTGGAAAAAAAATCATTTTTTTGATCCTCCCTACGACCGCGCTCTTCATCCTTTTACGCGCCCAGATTGTGCGTTTGATTCTCGGCCAGGGAAAATTTGACTGGGACGACACGATCAGGACGGCGAATGTGCTTGGATGGTTTACGCTTTCTTTGGCAACGCAGTCGCTTGTCGCATTATTAGCAAGAGCATTTTACGCGATGCAGAATACATGGACGCCGCTTTGGATTGGCGCTATTTCCGAGGCGGTGAATCTTGTTTTTGCCCTGTATTTCCGAACCCTGTTTGGCATTACGGGATTGGCAATTGCTTTTTCGGCTGCGTCATTTGCCCAGTTTATTCTCCTGCTGATTTTTCTTCGTATCAAATTCGGTCCGCTCGGATTCAGCGGATTTCTTAAATCGTTTTTTAAAACGCTGGCTGCGTGTGCGGCTGGCGTGGCGGTTGCGTATCCTTTACGCGTGCTTATCGGAACCGTGTATCCGTTGCGAACATTTTTTCAAGTAGCGCTTCAGGCCGGACTTTCGACCATTGGCGGCGGGCTTGCGTTTATTTTAGCGGCGTGGCTTTTACGATCGCCGGAATTGAATGATGTTTGGCAGGCGATTAAACGCCGTCTTTGGCGAAAAGCGCGCGTGCAGGAAAGCATGGACGAGGCCCAGGGAGTTTAGATTGACGTGATCATTGTTCCGTGGTAGTCGTTGACTGGAATGGTCCTTCTCTAAAAGGAGGAAGTCTTGCCGCGGACAACGAAGGTTCTGGTTATCTTCGGATGGCCGATTCTGCCTGTGGATCGCCTCGATCCGCGTTCGTCTCTTTTGGTGTGCAAACACGCGCTCCTCGTGTGGGAAACCGGGGCGTATGACAAACTGCTGATTTCTGGCGGGCGCTTCATGATAAGCCTGATCCAAACAAGGCCATGGAGCGAGATCGCGGCGGATTGGCTTGCTCGGCACGGAATTCCGCGTGACTGTTTGATCCTTGAAACAAAATCCTTTGATACTTACGGGAATCTGCGTTACAGCCTTGAAGCGCTCCGAGATGCGGGAATCCATTCGTTCGAACTCTCGATTTGTACCTACTGGGTACATGGGATTCGTATTCGGCATACAGCCAAAGCCGCACACGGTCTGACCGTGCAGATCCAGCCGGTCTGGATGCCGCTTACCTGGCGCGAGCGTCTCACTCAATGGCTTTTTGTTATTTACCATTATATTGATCGAGATGGCCGGCTTTATGCCAAGCGCCGCCGCATTCGCGAGCGAAAACGGCTTGGGCTGCCCAGTCCTCCTCCGAATGAAGCATGATCAAAAAAACCGGCCTCTCCTTTGGCCGGTCTTTTTTAATATCGTCTTCCGCCGTGTTTCTGGCGGCGGCGTGTTTGATTGACGCGCGGTTTTTTTTCTCTGATTTTTCCAGCTACCGCTTCCATACCTGGTCCGTGAACATTCCATTTTTTCTGCGATTTTGCGACCGGAATGTGTCGTGCTTTTACTTGGATCGGCGTTCCTTTATATCCAAATTTATCACGCAGGCGCTTTTCAAAAAATTTCAGCCAGCTCGGATGGATATTGTCTTTTTCTCCATGGACGGTGATGAGAAACGTGGGCGGCGCATGTCCGATTTGAGCCGCATCATAAATGCGCGGCGATTTTGGTCCGTAGCTTTGGAGCGGGCGTTTGGCTTTGATGCAGGATTTTAGTAAGCGATTCAGTGCGTTGTAATCGATATGGCGTAATCGTTCCTGCTGAATCGCTAACGCTTGATCCAGAAGATGCGTCACGCGCTGGCCAGTGAGCGCGCTCACGAACATGACCGGCGCCCAATCCAGAAAAGGGAACAGCTGACGGATCAGTAATTCATATTCCGTCGCTGTCTGGGACGATTTTTGCTCGACTAAATCCCATTTATTTGCTACGAGAATCAACCCTTTGTTTGCGTCTTCAAGTAAGCCGGCCAGACGGCGATCCTGCGCGCTTGGCGCTTCGGTCGCATCAAAAACAAGTAAAGCAATATCAGCCGACTTGATCGCCTGCTCGTTTCGGGCGATGCTCGCCTCCTCGATTTTGGTTGACGCGCGGGAAAGCTGGCGGACCCCGGCTGTGTCCACGAGCGTAAGCTCATGATCTTTGTAGACGAGATTTGTATCTTGCGGTTCACGTGTTGTGTGCGGAATAGGAGAGACGATCACGCGCTCCTCGCCTAGGATGGCATTTGTGAGCGATGACTTTCCGACATTCGGTCGACCGATGATCGCAATTTTCAGTCGCTCCTTTTCTTCGACGGGTTCAGCAGGATGACCTAAACGATCTAATTCAACGACGAGTTCATCTAAGAAATCCCCGATACCGAAACTCGTGGTGGCGGATACGGAATGCGGAGCTCCAAAATTCAGCTGGAAGACGGAGGACTCGTGTGCGTTGGATAAAATCGCAAGGGTGTCGGTTTTGTTGGCCATAAGCCACACGGGTTTGCGGAATTTTTTCACTTCACGGGCAAGCGTTTGATCCTGCGGAAGAATACCTGATTTCGCATCGATCACAAATAAAATTAAATCCGCCTGTTTTATGGCGTTTTCTGCTTGAGCGCGAATGTTGCGGCCGATTTCATCGGATTCCGTATCCATGCCGCCGGTATCGACTATCTCAAAAGCCGCTCCGTGCCAAAGGACGGTTCCAAAACGCCGATCGCGTGTTGTATGAAGGTCGGAACTTACGATAGCGTGGCTCGTTTCGGTCAAACGATTCCAGAGGGTTGATTTTCCAACATTTGTGCGGCCAACAATGGCAACCAGGGGACGAGACATAAGCAAAATAAAATCAAATAGCAAGGATCTGATCTGAATTTGAAATTTTTCGCCAAATCAGACAGGCCTTCGGCGAGATTCGGGACTCGGGGGACATGGTTATTTTAGAAGACCGTAACTCGCTTCCCCAAGGATGATTAAGAAATCTGAATTCGAGGAAAGGATGCGTTCTGGAGCGAGCCCGTCGCCGTAAACGACGCGTGAGGATGTGCCGGATGCGGTGGTGATCCATGAGGGAAGGGTTGTCGAAACATCCGCATCAAGCAATTTTTTTAGGGTTGCGAGTTCGGCTGGCTTTTTTCCGCCGGTCAGATCAAAGATAATCGTCCGTTCGTATCCGCGCCGAACCGCATTACCGAATGCCATGATGTCATAATTATTTTTTTCGAGCCAGGCGGCGACTTGTGCGGCGAATCCGGTGCGTGTCGTTCCGTTTTTGATTTCAACTCGCGTGAGGACTGCGGGAGGAATGGATTTTGTGGATGTGGGCGTAATATCTGTAAACGGATTTTGGGCGATTTCCCGGATCTGCGACCAATCCGGTTTTTTTGGAAACAGCATGTATGCTCCATTTACGTTTGCGGCAACCAGTTCGCCATCCGGCGCATCGGTCAGCACGTGAGTAGTGATCCGATCCGGTGAGAAGCTGGAAGCGAGCGGAGCAATCCGCAGAATGTCCCAGGGACTCAGATCCGTCTGAATATGATTTGCCACCGCGCTCCACAAAGCGGCTAATTTTTGCGGATCGGAAATGGTGCCGAGTGATAATAATTTATTTCGAACGGCAAGCATCACGATCTGCTGGCGCCGGCTCCGCGCAAAATCTGATCCTTCGCCGTTATTACCGTGCCGCGAACGCACAAAGACGAGTGCGGTACTGCCGCTCATGTGCTGAATACCTTGCTTGAATGACACCGTTGTCCATTTATCATCTGCGGTCGGATACTGGTAATCCGTAAAACTCTGCTGAACGGTTACGTCAATGCCGCCCAGCGCATCAATAAAATCAGAAAAGCCGCGGAAATCCACCCGGATAGCATGATCAATGGGAACGTCGAGAAGCTTGCTTACCGCGTCCGCTGTTCGGACGGCGCCTTCGCCCGGATGATCTTGTTCTGCATACGCATCCACGGCATTAATTTTTTCAAATTGTCCATTGCCGAGCGGGTACGCGAGGTCGCGCGGGATGGAAAGAATGGAGGCGTGCTTTCCTTTGATGTCCAGTGAAACAAGCAGCATGGTATCTGTGAGCAGAGCTCCATCATGTCCATCGCCGCCGATTCCAAGGAAAAGAATGTTCATGTGATCAACTGCAGCTGGATCTTTTTGGGTTGATCCGAACAGGTGGCCGATGTTTGAAATGACTGGCGCGCGTCCGAGCTCGCTGAAAATATCTGTTCCGCGCGTCGCGGCCTGATATGAAGCGTATGCCGCAATGGTTGCCACAAAAGCAACGACGGCCGTAAAAACGGCGGCAAAAACATAGGTTTGACTCCGTGAACTGCGTTCTTCTGCCGTATCAACGAAATTGATACGAATAGGGTTCTCTTTTTTGAACATGAGTGAATCTCAGCCTAACAGGAAATGCGAATTTGAGCAATTGGATGCTCGGCCGTACATTCCATGAATTCTGACGGTATGGTATTCTTGAATCGCACTTGGTTATGCACAAGCTTGTCCGTGCAATCAAAGCCATGTTCTTTGGAATCGGGAATTTTTTTTCATTTCCACACCTCAAAAAAGCCGTAGCGATCTTCGGCGTACTTTTTTTAATCATTGCAAATTTTGTTCCTGTTTCGGTTTCTGAATCCGGAGGAATTAGGGGAGAGGTTTTGGTCGCGCATGCCGCCGGTCCTGCGCCGACCGGGTCTGGTACTGCATCGGCGCCCGCGCCTGCTGCTCCTGCCGCCCCTGCTCAGACCGTCGCGCCCGTCGCACCGCCCGTGGGCCAATCCAACGAGTGTAATGGTAGTTATAGTCCCGGCTGTTTGGCTCAAGGAGTTGTTATTTGGGTTCTTGGTGCGATCATTGAATTACTAGGGAAAGTAGTTCAGTTTTTAATCAGCATTCTTTTATCATTTGCAAAGTACAACGGCTTTTCTGATGCGCTGGCAGTTCAGCGCGGATGGGTGATCGTGCGCGATATTTGCAACATGTTTTTTATCGTGATTCTGCTGGTTTCGGCGTTCTCAACGATTTTGCAGTATGAAAGCGGGTTTCATTACACAAAGGTGCTTCCGAAACTTTTGCTCATGGCCGTGCTGATTAATTTTTCGCGAACACTAATTCAACTGCTGATTGACTTTTCTCAGGTGGTGATGCTCACGTTCGTGAATGCGTTTTATCAAGCTGGCGCAGGAAATTTTGTTCAGGCATTGGGACTGCTTGATTATCTGCAGATTACGAATAATTCGAGTATTCCAGGATCTGGGATCAATACGGTGCTGGCATATTTTCTGGCAGCCATTCTGCTGATTATTTCTGTCGGTGTTATTTTGATTCTGGTGGCCTATATTATTGCTCGTATTATTGGACTTTGGATTGCGCTGATTTTTTCTCCTATCGCCCTTTTTGAATTGGCGGTTCCATCCAGGCTTCAAAAAGGCATGAGCACGTTTACGGATAAATACTGGAAACGGCTTTCTGCCATGCTGACCGGCGGGCCGATTGTCGCGTTTTTTCTCTGGTTAACGCTCGCGATTGTCCAGGAGACAGCAAAAACCGGCGGCATGGCGCAAAGTCTTGGGCTTTGGCGCCCGGATGCGGGCGAACCGGAGAGTTTTTTTTCCAACATTGGAAATACCCAAGGCATCGCGGCGTTCATTATTGCGATTGCCATGATGCTCCTCGGATTGGATGCGGCTGTAGACGCGGCGAGCGATATGGGTTCGACCACGCTTAAGAAAGTCGCGGATACGGTAAAGAGTTATACGATGAAAGCCGCGACCTGGGCGGCAAAATCACCAGCTACGGGTGCGGTTCTTGCCGCGCGGAAAACACGGCTGGCGCAGGCTGGAGCGACCGCGGCTATGGCGCTTGGCGTTGGGCGATTATCAACAACCGTCAACAAAGCTTTGCAGTCAGAGATGGTGCGTCCAAAGGTGATGCGCGAAAAGAAAGCCGCGGCACAGACCGAGCAGATGAAGAATATGACCGTCAGCCAGCAGATGGCGGCTATGGCTTCGGCTGGACCAGAAGCGCGGGCAAAATATCTGCAGAACCTTGGTTCAGAGAAGACACAGAAAGAATTGCAGTCTCAGTATGAGCGCGAAGAACGCAAACGTCTGAGCAAGACGCTTTCGGGCGATGAGCTTAATCGTGCCGTGAAGACAAATGCGGAAGCACGGGCTGTTCAATTTCGTGCGCAGAATTTGGATGAGGGCCGTACGCTGGCAGAGCGGCGCAAGGATTTTGAGACGGCGGATGCGATCAAAAAACAGCAACTGGCAAATCCGATGCTTTCTGCTGATCCAGGAAAGCGTAATGCGTTGGTTACGGAAGTTCTTAATGATCCGAAGAAACTTGCAGGGCTGGAAAATACAAAGAATGCCGAAATTGCTCGCCGTATGCTTACATCTCGCGGCATTTTGACCGAGGCTGGCGGCAAATTAAATGTTGGAAATCTGGCCGCCTTTGAGATGCTGAAGAAACAAAAGGAAGTCAAAGATAATAAAGAATTGACGGCGGCGTTGAATATGGTGGCTCGCTATGTGCAGAATACGCCGAATGTGGATACGAACGTTGTTGATTCGGCGACGGTCAGCAAAGACAAATTCGGCAGACACAAGCTGTTTGATCGAAGCGGAAAAGCGATGCGGAGCGGGGCTGAACAGACGGCGTATGACGACCTGCGCGGCCGGCCGGATGCAACAGGAACGCCCACAACCACGCCTGAGTGGGATAATAAGGCAACGGTTCAATCCTTTTTGGGCACTGGCGGTCATCTAGAAGATTTGAATGTAGGTGCGATGACGCCAAGCGGATTCCTTGAAGGGACGCCGGCTGATACCTTGAAAGGAATCGTGGAAGATTCGACAAGTGCGGCGGTTACGGCCGCAACCACGGCGCCGGATCCGAAAGTCTTGAATGATTCCATGGGTCAGATGGGCGCGATTATGGCGCAATTGAATTCGCAGAATCAAGCGGTGATTGATCGTGTGTTGGAAGGTTTGGCAGACGCGAATTTCGATAATTTGGTCGTAAACGGATTCCAGGATATGAATACGGCGAACAAGCGTCTTGCACTCAGCATTATTGAACGGATTCAGGCGCGTGTGGCTCAAGGTGGGTCTCCAACATCTATTTCGGATCTTTCCGGTCGCATTTCTTCGGGTGTGAACGGGATGAGTAAACCGCCGCGCGTGCTGATTGATACCGTCAATAAGCCAGCTGATATTGATTAAGTATGGATAGTAAAACCTGGATGGCGTATTTTCATGCGGCGCCTGAACCTGTTCAGGAGTATTTTTTGAGCGATTTGTCTGAACGGAATGAGGCCGCGGCACAAAAACAATTAGCATACGAGCATGATGCCTGGGAACGCGTGATGGATGTGGTGTGGGAGGTTTTATTCGAGCAATTATCCATCGAAGACTTCAAAGAGAAACTCCGCCGGCTGGCGGGTGATCGAAAGTCGGAAGAAGTTGAGCGGGCCATTCTTCTGGCGGTTATTCTTCCGCTTGCGGACTTGGTGTATTGGGATGTAGAAGCGCGCCTTCAAGAACTTGGAATGACTCTTGCAGATATCCAAAGCGTTCCGCGCGTGACACTTCGGCCGGTTTCATTCGGAGCCGCTGTGCGGCGTATCGCGTCTTTGGCAAAGATTAGTATTCTTCAGGAGGAAATGGCCCGGCGATTACGGGAAGCTCTTGTTTCCTATGTAAAAGGCGTGCGGACAATCGAACAATTCAAAGAAATCCTTTTGCGGAGCCAGGCGGACGGCGGATTGGGATTTTCTCGCGAGCAGACGGATGTATTTATGGAGACGTGCGAGAATTTTTTATCGACGACCCAGGTTATCTCTGAGCAGGAATATGCGGATTGGCTTCAGCAGGAAATGCGGGAAGCCGAAGCGGCAAAGGCCGCGCGTGATTCAAAGCCAGAAATTCAGACGACAGAAGAAGAAGACCTGGCGGCGCTTGCGGCGCGTACACCCGCATCGGCTCCATCTGGTCCGCTGGATCAGGCAGTTGAAGAAACGTATGCTAGTCTCAATCTCGGCAATCTGGATCCGTATCTGGCAAAACGCATGCGGAATATTATTTCGACGCGTTTACGTGATGTCCGGAATGCCGCGCAAATAAAAGCGATTCTTTTACGCGAAACCAAAGTCGGCGGAATGGAATTCGCTCCAGAAGAAGCGAATCGAGTGGCGGGAATAATCGAACAAATGTACGAAGCTCATCGTAGTAAATTAGTCGAAGAGGAAAAACGCGCGATTCAGGAAACGGCGATGACTCAGCAGGCAAAGATTGAAGAGCGGAAAAAACGAGAAAGCGAAGAACATGCCAAATGGTATGCGGAGAAGCTCCAATCCCGACCGGAAGAAATTTTAAAACGGACGATTGCGGCTCGGCAGGCGTCTTCTGCGGATCGAGCGGTGATGTATGCGATGGCAGGCGCAAATCAAAAGGGTGTGCAGGTAGCTGTTTCGGGTTCGAGTGCGGCGATGGCATCAAATCCGAGAGTTGCGGTGGATAGTATGCGCGCTCCGACGCGGCTCATCGGGCTCTCAGAAGAGCTTGCTGGGATGACCATGGCCGCCTTTCGTCGATTGTCGGCGGATCCGGAGCAGGCCGCGAATAAAATTCGTCAAAAATTAGAAACCTTAAAAGCGGATTCATTTGAAAAATGGGTGGAAGGCGTTGAGGCGTGGCGTCAGTCGCCTCTGCAGGAACAGTATTTAAAGCTCGTGGCAGAAAGTTTTAAGAATGGCATTCCGGTTGGGGAGCTTGTTGAAAAAAAACGCAAGGAACAGCCGGAATTGCCGAATAGCGCGGAAATCGGGGCCATTATTGCCTTGAATGGAGAACTGCAATATTAAACGTCATTTTTATGCCGGAAAAATTCGTCGTTCCGCAATTTATCGATAATGAGGACAAGATTTTGGGACCGATTACCGTTCGGCAATTTTTAATCTGCCTCGGGGCCACGCTCGTTATTTTTATCGAATACGCTATTTTCCGGTTTGCGTATTTCATTATCGCGGCATTGATCACCGCTGGAATTGCGGCTGTGTTCGCCTTTGTGAAAGTTAACGGTCAGCCATTTCATATTTTTTTCATTAACTTTCTTCAGTCGTTTGTCCGTCCGCCGTTGCGCGTTTGGCATAAGGAATTGCCGGATTCAGAACTGCGCGTGTATTTAACGGAACCCGCAAAGCCAATCGTAAAGGCTGAACAGACCAAAACCAAACCGGAATCCACACGTTTGCGAGATTTGGCACTCACGGTAAATACGGGCGGGGTGTATAATATGGAGGAATGATTTAAAAAGTGAAATCAGGAATGAAAAAATGAAACAACGCAAAATCACAATTCAACAAGCTGTCAGCCGATCATAGCTTTATGCAGAGCAAACAGCTTTCTGGACCAAAGCCTGGTGTGCCTTCGCAAAAATTTCTGGATATTGCCGAAATTCGCGAAGACACGGTCATTATGAAGGACGGCACCTTGCGTGCGGTCTTGCTTGTTTCGAGTATCAATTTCGCATTGAAGTCAGTAGATGAGCAGAATGCGATCGTTCAGGCGTACATGGCATTTTTAAATGGTATTGATTTTCCCATCCAGATCGTTATTCAGTCGCGCAAAATGAATGTGGACGGATATGTGAAGCAGCTCGAAGGCCGGGAATCGGAAATTAACAATGAACTTTTAAAGAAACAAATTCGTGATTACCGCGATTTTGTAAAACAGCTTGTCAAACTCGGCGAAATCATGCAGAAGCGTTTTTTTGTCATCGTGCCGCTTAACCCGGCGACGGATAAACGGAAAAACTTTTTTCAGCGGCTGGCGGAAATTTTATCTCCGTCGCTTGCCGTGCATCTTTCCGAAGAAAAATTTAAAAAACAAAAATTTGATCTTGAATTGCGCGTCAATCAAATTGTGAGCGGACTTTCTTCCATGTCGCTGAATGCCGTTCAGCTGGATACGCAAAGCCTGATCGAACTTTACTACAACGTTTACAACCCGGAGCTTCTTCAGACTCAGCCGCTCACGGAAGTTGGCGAACTTCAACTTGAAGGATAAGTATGGCTTTTGAACCCGAGCAAAAAAAGAGTATTGATGCCGCCGCGATCGTTAAAGAAGGCGTGCACTTAAAAAAAGGCGCGAGTCAGGCTGAATTAAAACGCCTCGCGGAAGAACAGCGCGCCGCTCTTGAAGAAGAGCGGGTTTATCGAAAGGGCGTCGCGACTATCAAAGATTTGATTGCCCCGGCATCCATGAAGGTTGAGCCGTCATTTGTCCGCCTTGGCGACGTTTTCTGCCGCACGATTTTTGTCGTCACGTATCCGCGCTATGTTTCTGTCGGCTGGGCATCACCAATCATCAATTTGAGCGCCCAGCTGGATATTGCCATGTTTTTTTATCCGATTAAGGCCGATATTATTTTGAAACAGCTGAAAAAGAAGGTCGGAATTCTGGAAGCGCAGATTTCTGGGGATGCGGAAAGCGGAAAGCCGCGCGATCCGATCACGGAGACGGCGCTTCGCGATGTTGAGCAGCTGCGCGATGATTTAACGCAGGGGATTGAACATTTTTTTCAATTTGCCTTTTACTGCACTTTTTATTCGACCGATAAAGAAGAACTGGAGCGCGTAACGAACAGCGTCGAGAGCACGTTTGCATCCATGCTGATTTATACGCGGCGCGCGTATTTCCAGTCTGAGCAAGGATTTAATTCCACCCTGCCGTCTGGGAACGATGAACTGCAGATCACCTTTAACATGAGCACGTCGCCGATCGCGTCGTCATTTCCGTTTACGTCCGCCGAACTGACGAGCGATAACGGAATTCTGTACGGCGTTAATCGGCATAATAATTCATTGATTATTTTCGATCGTTTTTCTCTGCAGAATGCAAATGCCGTGATTTTTGCCACATCCGGCGCAGGCAAGAGCTATGCGGTGAAATTAGAAATTCTCCGTTCCATGATGCTTGGCGTGGATGTCATCGCCATTGATCCGGAAATGGAATATAAACATCTTTCCGATGCGGTTGGCGGAACCTATATCAGCATTTCTCTTTCGTCTCGATCAAAAATCAATCCATTTGATTTGCCGCGGCCGACCAGCGAATCGTACGACGTTGAAGATATTATTCGGAGCGCGGTTATTACTTTGAAAGGATTGCTTCGGCTCATGCTCGGCACCGTTACGACGACAGAAGATTCGATTCTGGATCGGGCGCTTTTGGAAACCTACGCCAAGAAAGATATTGTGCCCGGCGCGGATATTTCAACCATTGAACCGCCTATTCTCCAGGATTTTCAGGATATTCTTGAAGGCATGGAAGGAACGGCCGAACTTGTTGTAAAACTGAAAAAATACACCGAAGGAACATTTGCCGGACTGCTGAATTCACCGACCACGGTACAGATGAATAATCAGTTTGTCGTCTTTTCCGTGCGCGACCTTGAAGATGAACTGCGTCCGCTCGCGATTTATACCATTGTAAACTATATTTGGAACGTTGTTCGTTCTGAACGAAAAAAACGCATCCTGGTGATTGATGAAGCATGGTGGCTGATGCAGGCGGAGGACTCGGCGAAATTTATTCACGCGCTTGTAAAGCGCTGCCGTAAATATTATCTCGGTATTACGACCATCACGCAGGATGTGAATGATTTTTTAACTTCTCCATACGGTCAAGCGATTGTGACGAATAGTGCGCTTCAGCTGCTCTTAAAACAGTCGCCGGCGTCCATTGATTTGATTGCGCGCACATTCCTCCTCACGCAATCGGAAAAATATCTCTTGCTGGAATCGGCGGTGGGTGAGGGGATCTTTTTTGCTGGAGCAAAACACGCGGCGATTCAAGTCGTAGCTTCGTATACCGAAGATCAGATCGTGACGACCAATCCGGAACAGCTGCTCAATATCGAAGCAGAGAAGAAGGCCTTTGCTGAAACACAAGAATAAAAATTATGCAGCGCAGAACTCTTGCAATTCTTCTCATTACTGGAGCGATCCTGGCTATTTTGATTGTGCTGTTCTGGTTATTTGGCGGAAAAAAACTTGTTCAACAGCCTCCGCCCATTGTTCCAAGCGGCGGCCCGCAAATTATTCCAAGCCAGGGGACTTCGACAAAAACCGGGCCGGCCCCGTCTCCGACGGCTCTGCGGGAAGCTGAGTTGGAAAATTTGGTAAAACGGCGCGCCATGCTTTTTTCAGCGCGAGTCGGAAGCTATTCGAATGCAGACGGGTTCTTGGCAATTCAGCGCGCGGAAATTGACGCCGTCACGAGCGTCCAGGCTTTTTTAGAAGGCCAGCGTAAACAGCTGGCTACTGCCCATCCGGCACAGGGCACGTATTTCGGCGTAACCACGCGTGCGGTGGTGGCAAAAATTACCGACGGTCTTCCGGTTCTTTCTCATCGTTCGGTGACCGTGGCGGTTCAGGTGCAGAAAACACAGAATAACGGCGACGAGCAGTCCATCCAGTATGAGGAAGCCGCAGTTTCGCTGATACAAAACGGTTCGGTTTGGCTTGTTTCCCGCATAGAATGGAAACCGTTTACTCAATAAATCGCGTTCAAAATTCTGCGCCAAAAGCGCAGATTTTGTTCTCTATGTCTCTTTTTTCGGAATTCGCGCTTGATCTCCTGTATCCGCCAACCTGTCTTGGATGTGAACGAGACGGCGCTTGGCTGTGCCGAACGTGCCTAGAATCTCTGCCCATCTTCCGTCATGCGTTTTGTCCAAAATGCGGATCTTCTTTGAGAGAAACGCATCCATGCGAAAATCGATTTCCGTTCGCGTCCGTGATTCACGCGGGACCGTATGCAGATCCGCGCTGGAGACTGCTTATTACGTCGTTTAAATATAAATCCGCAATCTGTCTTCAGCAAGTCTTTCGATTGATTCTTGTTCGTTTCCGCGATGAATTTTTAGGCGCCTGGCCCTGGGCAGGATATGAACGCATGTCTATTGTTCCGATTCCGCCTGATCCCGTTCGGGCACGGATTCGAAATTTAGATCATGCGGCCATCTTGGCAGACGCTGTGCACGAATTACTGGTGCCATGGGGAGTGATTGAACACTGCCTTGAACGGAATGGAGCGAGTTTGTCCAATGCGCTTCTAGAACGAAATGAATTACGTTCAGTAAACGTTGCCGGCGCCTTCCGGCCGCGAGGACCGATTCAAGATCCAGTTCTCCTTATTGATGATGTATTCACCTCAGGCGCAACAACACTGGAAGCGGCTCGTGCATTATTTCTCGCTGGTGCGCCAGCGGTCCATGTTTTTACGTTTGCCACTGGAAGATAAAAATCGTCGTCAAATCAAAACCCCCGCCAAAGCGAGGGTTTCTTTTTTATTTTTTCTTCGCGAGAGAATTCCAGAGAGCGGCGACGAGCCAGCCGACAACGTATGCGAGGATAAAAGTAACAGCGACGAGAGCGGCGGCATTTGTGAAATTGAATGGGGCGATCGTGTACGTTAGTTTGATGTTATGCATCGTGAGAATCGCATCAAAAAACGGTT
>DASTLG010000022.1:0-2514 GCA_035715245.1 Patescibacteria group bacterium | reverse complement strand
ACGATTGGACACCATATTTACAGGGTCCGCTATCACAGAATTTTAAAGAACTCACAAAAACCAAGGATGGAAAAACGATTTATGCCTTGGTTGAACCGGGCGGAAATCGCGGGTGTCTTGCGATGGTAACGCCGGATCGGCAGGTGATCTATTACTCGTCATTATTGCCAGATGGTCAGGAAAACCGCATCGCGTGGAATCAGGGATATCCTGATGGTTCTTATAGCGGAAAGCCGGTCGGGGGATGCGGAGCGGCAGGGTGCGAAGATATTATTGATGAAAGTTTATTAGGTCCAGCATCGTCTTTAGTGCAAGCGGGCCAGGCGGAAAACGGTGATCCGGTGTATGTGCCGCGAAACGCTTCCTCATCTGCGGATTATCAGAACGCTTATCAGCAGTGGTATCAACCAAATAAGCCGAGTTACGAGGCTTTTATCAAGGATCATCCGAATGCGATTTTTTACTGGCGTGATGCCGCTGGCCGCATGGTCCGTTATGAGCTGACTCAATTGGTTCCGCAAGCCGAATGCGGGAAGCCGGTTATTTATCTTTATCCGACAGAGACGACGAATGTGCGTGTGGCGCTTGCAAAAAACGTGAATGTTACAAAAAGCGATCCTGCGTATAAACAGAGCTGGTCAGTTTTGGCGCATCCAGACGGTTCATTGGATGTGAATGGAAAAATATATCCTTCTTTGTACTGGGAGGGAACGGGTATTGCATATGAGGCGCCGAAAAACGGATTTATTGTGAAGGCGGAAGACATTCCCTCGTTTTTGGATCGCGTATTGCCGAAATACGGATTGGATATGAAGGAAGCGGAAGATTTTAAGACCTTCTGGGTTCCGAAATTGATTGGTGCGCCGTATTTCCGGATTTCGTTCCTCACAAGTGCCTGGTCTGCTGCTGCGCCGCTTTATGTCTCACCAGCGCCGAAAACAATGATCCGTTTATTTATGGATTGGTCACCCTTATCTGCGCCAATTTCTCTTCATGAGCCGGTGATTCGTACGCCTGTTCGTCAGGGCTTTACGTTGGTTGAGTGGGGCGGCCAATTATTTAATCGTTAAAAAATCTTGAAATGAAGAGCGCTCGGATAAGCCGAGCGCTTTTTGGATTATGTATTGACATGAATCAAAAAAAGAGATACGGTCCTTTACCACATTCAGAGGAGGACTGCCATGTGGAGCGGACCGTACTGTCTAATGGCAACAGGGTTGCCGGTTTCGGATGCTATTTGCGATATCCTGTTTTACGGCGCGCTTGGGATGGCGAGCGAGAAGATCAACCGTCGTTCGTTTCACCACAAAGACGGCGAGGGTGAGATCCGAACGCAGTTCAAACCTGCGGCGCTCGGTGAAATCGCGGGCATGGAGTTTGAAGCACAGGTCGAGACCGAGCAGGGGACGGCCAAGATGCGTTTCATCGTTCGAACTCGTGACTTGGAGGATCTTGACCGACAGGTTTGGTCGCCATGGATCCATGCGGACGGGCCGTCTCGTCACGAATCCAATTCCTGCAATTAGGCGGACTTACGCGGCCTTCGAAAGAATGAGGGCCGTTTTTTATTTATTCCAGTTTGGGTGGCCAGTGAGATAAGCTTTACCATTCATTTTTTGTTTGCCTTCTGGTTGTACCTCGATAAATCGGAGCGCACGATGATCGCCGCATACGATTGCTGGTTCTCCTGTATCGATCACATGCGTCCCGATTGGTTGATGAAATGTCTCGCCAACAGATGCTCTGTTGATTTTGAGTCGTTGTCCGTTAATAACGGTGAATGTTCCCGGCCATGGTGTGTAAGCGCGAACGGTTCGCTCAAGTTCTCCTGCTCCGCATGTCCAATCCAATTTTCCATCATCACGTGAAAGAAGTTTTACGGCGGTTGCTTTTGTATGATCTTGCTCCTGCGGCTGGATTGTTCCGTTTACATAATTAAATAAAACGTCCGGTAAAATTTTTGCGCCGAGCATCGCGAGACGTCGTTCCAGGTCTGGCGTGGAATCGTCCGGGCGGATTGGTTCTGCCGCGAACGCGAGCAGTGGTCCGTGATCCATGAGTGCATCCATTTTCATGATCGTTACGCCGGTTTCCGAATCGCCGTTTTTTATGGCCGCGGCAATCGGGGAAGCGCCGCGATATTGCGGCAAAAGCGATCCGTGGACATTTACCATCCCAAATTTTGTCAGGTCTAATACGCGCTGAGGAATAATCTGTCCAAAACTGGCGACAACGGCAACATCTGCTTCAAAGGCATGTAAACTGGTAAATGCTTCCTCGCTTTTAATTTTTTCAAATTGAAGAACGGGCAACCCGAATTCCACTGCCTTCTGCTTAACAGGCGGCGCTTGGAGTTCTGCATGCCGGCCAATAGGACGATCCGGCTGCGTGACCACACCGACAACGGAAAAACGATCGTCGTTTATCAGGGCGGATAAAATGGGTACGGCAAATGAAGAGGTGCCGTAAAAGAGAACGCGGATGGGATTCATGTTCAAATTGAATGTTTTCCTT
>DASTLG010000021.1:0-2755 GCA_035715245.1 Patescibacteria group bacterium | reverse complement strand
TGGCTTCGGAAACAGAACCAAAAAAACGGCCGTTCGTCATTCCAATACTTAATCCAACGGGAGCAAAAAATTTTTTTGTTGCGAGTTTTTGCAGAATGACGTCGATCCCGGGATTCTTGAATCCTTTATTTACAAGCAACGACCGCGATCGTTTTAATCGGTCCAAACGCGGCGGCTCATTCCCTTCATAGGCGCCATTCGTAATAGTCCCGACGGTCTGGAAGCCAAATCCAAGCGCCGAAAGAATTTCCGTGAGACTGGCCTTGTAATCAAATCCGGCCGCAAGACCGACTGGATTAGAAAACGGGATCTTGTGCAGTGTTTGTTCAAGTGAAACATCTTTATACGCGCAGAAACTAGCGGCGAGCGATCGCATGAGCGGATGCTTGCCAAGGCATTCGCCAAAACGGAGAAAAAATTCGTGAACGCGCTCGGCCTCAAACTGAAAGCAGACAGGTTTTATTATCGAACGGTAAACCGCGTGCACGAGCGCCTGCTTCATAAAACCTAGGCCTCTACTCGAGAGAACAGCCAACCGCCAAGCGCCACCAAGGCGAAAACTGCCGCTCCGAGAACCGCCAGATCAAGGACGATCCCAAAGTGTGTGGCCTGAACCAAAAATGTCCGCAGGGCGTCTACTCCGTACGACAACGGATCTGCCAAAGCAACCCAGGTAACAACGGTCGGTAATCCTTGGAGCGGAAATAGGGCGCCTGAGAGAAAAAACGTAGGCATCACCACAAAGTTCATAATGAGCTGAAATCCCTGCATATCCTGCAGCATGGAACCGATCGCGGTTCCTAAAGCGGTAAACAGAAGCGCCACAAGAAACATGATCACAATTGAAAGCAAAACCCCTAAAATACTCACGGGTCTAAATCCAGCAATAAGAGAAATAAGAAAGACGATTACGCCTTGGAGAGTGGCAACCGTCGCCCCGCCAGCCGTTCGGCCGAGCATGATTAAAAAGCGTGAGACCGGAGCCACTAACGTTTCTTTTAGAAATCCGAACTGCCGATCCCAGATTACATCAATCCCGGAAAATACCGCCGTGAACAAAATTGACATGGCGATAATTCCTGGCGCGAGAAATTGGATGTAATTCCCTCCGCCCGCACGTTCATAAATCGGGCCAAATCCAAAACCGAGCGCCACAAGAAAAAGGAGCGGCTGAGCCGCGGAACCGACGATGCGCGCTTTGGATCGAAGATACCGCTTTAATTGTCGAAGCCAAAGAATATAGATGGTGTTCATAAGAGTAGAGCAAATTATCGATGCCACATGCGGCGGCGCATACGCATTTGTTCAATCCCGCTCGCTTCATCTGCTCGGATGCTTTTGCCTGTAAGCGCCAGAAAAGCTTCTTCCAGAGTATTGGCGTTCGTCTGTTTTTTTAAATCCGCCGGTGCACCTTGCGCGACAATGGTTCCATGATCGATAATGGCGATTCGATTCGCCATTTGTTCGGCTTCATCCATGTAATGGGTTGTGAGAAAGATCGTTACTTGCTCCTGTTTATTTAATTCCCGCACATATGACCAGATATGATTTCTCGTTTGCGGGTCCAAACCCACTGTCGGTTCGTCTAGAAAGAGAATGGTCGGATGATGTAGAAGCCCTCGCGCGATCTCGAGCCGGCGTTTCATGCCGCCAGAAAATGTTTTTACAAGATCGTCTTTCCGATCCCATAATTCCACGAAATGAAGCAGCTCTTGAATGCGTTTTCGTCTGATTTCTTTCGGGACCGCGTATAACACACCGTGCAATTCCATATTCTCCCATGTCGTGAGCTCGTCATCGAGACTCTGATCCTGAAACACAATCCCGAACGATTTACGGGCCGCGTCTGGCTCGTGCACGGGATCGTGTCCATTCAGCTGAATCACCCCTGACGTTGGGCGAATAATCGTGGTCAGCATTTTGATTGTCGTCGTTTTCCCGGCTCCATTTGGCCCTAAAAAGGCAAAAATATCTCCCTTGTTTACGTTAAACGAAATATCGTTCACCGCGGTAACATGTTCAAATTTTTTTACTAAATGCTCAACATGAATCATAGGAATTTTATAGTAGAGAAGAATCGGCCAACTTTCAAGCTTCCAAAATTTTCTTTATAAATTTGGAGGAAGATGCCCATAAAAAATTTTTGACGAGCAAAGTCGAACGGCTCACGTTGCCATCTTAAAAGGTGTGTGTTGTTCTGGGAGTAGGCAGCCAGCAACTCATCTAAAACCGATACTGGATGCCATCCGTACTTTTAAGATCAAAACAGAAAGGAGGTGAAAAAGAATGTTACGCAAATTCATGTCGATTGCGACACTGTCCTCTCTTATGGTTTCGCTGTCGGTCCTCAGCGCGTCTGCTCAGACGATCAGCAGCCCTGGCGCATCCATCAGTGCTCCGAACAGCACGATTACCGCACCGAACAGCACCATCACCGCACCGAACAGCACGGTCAAAACCACGGCGGCAGCCGTATCAGGCACATCCGCTTCTACGCGCGGTCTCGCCAATTTTGGCCAGTTACTTCTCTTAGATCAGCTGTTTAACGGCGGCTCAATCTATGGAGGCGGACTTGGATATGGAGGAGTTGGTAGTAGCCCTGATTTGAGCCGGCTCTATATCTGGAGTCAATTATTCGATTCAAACACGTCAGGCCCTCTCGCCCGCAACAGCAGTAATTATCTGAACCGGTTGTATGTGTGGTCCTCACTCTTTGGTCCGAGTAGTCTCTACGGAGCAAATGACAGTGTTGGCA
>DASTLG010000020.1:0-2034 GCA_035715245.1 Patescibacteria group bacterium | reverse complement strand
TTGATGGGTATGCGATTGGCGGCCTTTCGGTCGGCGAAACCACCGAAGAGGCGTGTGAGGTTTTGGAATCTTTGCAGGAGATCCTGCCAGCCGATCGGCCGCGTTATTTTATGGGCGGGGCTCAGCCGCACGAATTAATTGAATACGTAAAACGTGGCATAGACATGTTTGATTGTGTTTTGCCGACGCGTAATGCGCGGCACGGCCAACTCTACCGGTTTGTTCATGAAGATTTTTCTAGACCGGATTTCTATGAACAGATTCAGATCACGAATGAGAAATGGAAATTGTCTTCCGAACCGCTGATTCGAGACCCTGGATATTCGGAAGCGGATAAGGAGCTTTCCCGTTATTCTATGGGCTATCTTCGCCATTTGTTTACGGTGGACGAAATGCTCGCGTATCGTTTGGCAACCATGGTGAATGTCCGATTTTATCTTAAATTGTTTTCACTGATTCGTGAGAAAATTACGCAGGAGTTGATTTAAAAATGCCTCGCAGATTGCAAGGCCGTGAAGTTATCGCTAACCGCGCCGGAAGAGGCGAAGGAAACGCGTGATCGCGAGATAAAGCAGGTTGGTCGCGACCTTGAGTTCGGCGCCGCCAATCAGCATAAAGATCACATAGTCGAAAACAGGATCTTCCTCTTTCCCATCGACGTGTTTTGCGAGAAACGCGTGCGGTACGGTTTTTGTATCGTATGCGTGAGGAAAAAGGATGAGCTTAAGAAAATTGAGCTGTGGTCCATGGAGCCGACTCCATGCAAGGCGCACGAAGAGGCTGAGCAGAGCGACGGCGGCGTTGAATGCCAGGATGACGATGGCGATTCGTTCAAGAAGTGTCCAGGACATGAATCCTCCTTGAGAAAGCCGCCGCACAGACTCTCATGGCCGGGCGCTGCTGTCAACAATGCGCGCTCGTCTTTCATGAGTTTTCTTGTTACCCTTCGGCACATGTCCACGTTTACGCTTTCCGGAGCGCCTGGCGGTTTTGGTCAGCCGATCGATTACGCACGTACGCTGAATCAAGAACAGCTTGATGTTGTTTTGCATGGCGACGGACCATGCCTTGTGCTGGCTGGCGCCGGATCTGGAAAAACCCGGACGCTGACTTACCGTGTCGCTTATCTTTTAGAACACGGCACAGATCCTGGACGAATTTTGCTTTTAACGTTCACGAATAAAGCGGCGCGTGAAATGCTTGCGCGCGTTAGTATGCTTTTAGGGACGGAGGCGAAAGGTATTTGGGGCGGCACGTTTCACGCGATCGGCAGCCGCATTTTGCGCAGTTTTGCTCGTGACATCGGGTACACCCCGAATTTTTCTATCTTGGATCAAGATGATGCGAAACAATTGATCAAAGCGATCATGAAAGAGCTTTCTCTGGATCCAAAAGCGCGGCGATTTCCATCCCCGGCCGTGGTTCAGGACTTGATTTCTTATGCGCGGAACACCGGGTTTCGTTTGGATGAAGCTCTTGAGGAAAAGCATCCGAATTTTTACGGACTCGCGGGCGATATCGAAGAAATCGCGCGGCAATACCAGGCCAGAAAAAAAGCAGCAAATGTCATGGATTTTGATGATCTGCTTTCCTATTTAGCGCTCCTGCTTGATGATCCTGAGCGCGGAAATTTGATTTCCGAGCGGTTTCAATATGTTCTCGTGGATGAATATCAGGACACGAATACGATTCAGGCGCGCATCGTAAAAGGATTTGCCAAAGTGCATCAAAATATCGTCGTGGTTGGGGATGATGCGCAGTCCATTTACGCGTTCCGCGGCGCAGACGTGAAAAACATTCTTGCTTTTCCTGATCAATGGCCGGGTGCGAAAATTTTTCGTCTACTCACAAATTATCGCTCCACGCCGGAAATTCTTGATCTTGCGAATGAATCTCTCTCGCATAATGTTGAGCAATTCAAAAAAGATTTGGTCGGTTTGCATCAGAACGGCGAAAAACCAAAACTTGTGGCCTGTGCGTCTGCGGCTGAAGAGGCGCGTTATATTGCCGAACAGATTCTTGCTCTGCGAGCCG
>DASTLG010000019.1:0-7312 GCA_035715245.1 Patescibacteria group bacterium | reverse complement strand
CGGCATCCGTGATGGTCTTCACGGTCGAAAAGTCCTTATACCAAGAGAAGTACGTTTTCTCATCTGGGAAAACGTAACGGCTTCCGTCCGCCGCGTAAAAATACACGGAAGACAAATTCGCTTTCTTGATCAAATCACCGGCCGAGAATGATGAGGCGGATGCGGCTGGAGCAAACGAGATTGTGCCCATTAAAACGGTCGACAAGATGGTCGAGAGCGTCACGAAACCGGAAAAAAGTTTTTTAGCAAATTGATTCATAGATGAACCCATTTCAGGGTCCGTGAGAATGATCGGTGATCCTATTCGAATCATCTGAATTCTCATTTTTTTATTCTTTCAATGTGAATAATTCTTTTGAGTCCTCCTCATGGCTGAGGATCGACCTTTTATGACTCAAAATCCTGAATAGAGCGAGCGGACGTTGGATGTCACGCATCACGCATAACGGATCACGCGATGAAACGCGTTTACCCGCCGTGCGCGATGCGCGGATCCCCCACCCGTCAGGACAACCGTCGTAAACGACAGGTGCCCTGTTTCATAGGGAATCCCGCGCTTATGGAAGCGGCTGTGTACTCGTTACAATGATATCCGTCGTTGAAGAAACCCCGCCGGAAATAACAGAAGTCGATGTTACATTTACGATAACAGAAGCGGTCGACGTGGAAACAGGAATCTGCGTGCTAACGCCGGAAGTAGAAGACGACGCATTTACCGAAGCAACAGCCGCTGTTAAATCCGTCACCTGTTCAGCGGTCACAACCGCCTTTCCGGATTCGACCAATTTATCAGATGCAAGATCCAATTTGTTTTCCTGAATCAGCTGACTTGTTTGAGCCAACGCTTGCTGAGCATTGATAATCTGAGCGACCGGCGTCGAGCTTGCCGCATTTTCCGGTGCGAGAACCGCAACCTGCGTAGAAGTCGAAACGGTTGATCCGGTCTGCACACGCGTCGAAGTCGCAACTAAAACCGAGATTCCCAATTTTTGCGCCGCTTCTGAAACATTGTCCTGAAGACCCTGCATCTTCTGGTTAATGGACTGTACAAGTTCCGCATGGCTCACAAGCCCCTGCGTTTCCGGGTTCGCCTGCGTATCAATAAGCACCTGCACAGCCTTCACTCCTGTATTCACCGCGGCAATTTCTGCCTCCGTTACTTTTGTTTTGGCATTATCCGGCAACGTTGCTTTTACATCTTTTAACGTACTCACAAGCGCATTGCTCTGCTGATCCACCAGTTTCGCGGCTTCCGCAGCCTGTGTTACTGGAGCCTGAGCCGAAACCTGCACCAATTGCGTCTTCACGGTATCTAAATCACGCTTCACGATTTCTACAGCTTCGTTTAATCGCTCTTGCCGTTGAGGAACTTTTAATGCAGCGATATCTTTTATTTCCTGTGTGCGTCGTCCGACGAATTCAGTTTTTAATTTCAATTTCTCCGTCTGATCTTTTGTGAGCGCAAGACGCGTTTGTTCAGCCGCTAACTTCACCGGATACAAAAGATCACCCGGCAGAGCGTTATCCGCGGCTGACACGCTCATAATAGAACCACCGGCCACCACGCCAAAAATAGCAAACACCGCAAGCGCTTGCCGACGAATTAAAACCAGCAGACGAATCGGCGCACCAAAGGGCCGGAACGATTCACGAAAACGTTTTGCAAAAGAAACAGGTGATGCGGAAGCGGAATTGGAAATTTGGGTCATGAGCGATGCACGCGTACGCAAAACCCACGCTGGATCTGGCGTGAGTCCGCGCTCCGCTCGACGAATCGAGCGTAACTTTTTTTCAAATTCGTGCTTGTTCATGGTCGTAATCCCCGTTCACGCACTCTCCAGTTGATCCAGCGCCTTCATCGCTCGGTGATAAATGACACGGACATTCCCCGTCGACTTCTCCAAAATTTTCCCAATGTCACTGAATCCAAGGCCATCTACTAGTCGCAAGGTCAAAACATCCCGATAATCCTCTTTGAGACGTGCGATCCGATCCAAGATCAGCTGAATATCCGCTCGCGCCTCTATCAGCCCGCGACTCTGATCATGATCAGAGACATCCGTCTCTACTAAAGAAGACGCACCATCCTCGGAAAACGTTACAGAAAGATGCACGGTCGGTTCTGATCGCCGGTATTGGTCAACAACCAAATTCCGCGCGATTTTGTATAAAAAAGCGCGAAGATTTGAAATTTCTTTATTTTGCTGGATGCTTTGCCAGCATCGAAGAAAGGTTTCCGCTGTCACGTCCTCCGCCAATTCTCGAGACGGCAGTTTTAAAACGACAAAACGATAAATCGCATTTACGTAACGATCGTAAATTTTCGCAAACGCCTGCTTATCCTTCCGTGTACGAATACGGAATAGCAGATATTGGTCAAAAAGATTCGTCATGAGATGAATCGAATTCGCCCCACAAATAGCAAACGTTAGCGGTTATTTCTCTCTTCTCCCCGTGTTTTAATCAGCAAGACTATATCGGATCAAACATTCCCTGACAAGACCCGAAATCAATAAAACAACATGCAAAAACTCCTAAAAAATTCTTTCTATCGCCAATTTTTGTCTACAGTATTGTAGACAAAAATTGGTTGCTTTGGTAACATCATCTTATGATTCAAGAGCAGACGAACCGTCCACAATCACATCTTCAGGAAAGCCCAAGTATCCGACTAGGAACAGGCGAAGCGGCACGTTTTTTTGGCGTGCATCCGCGGACGATTCATCGCGCCATTAAAGAAAATAAACTGCGCTATATCGTGGTACGAAATCGATATAAGATCCTTTTCTCGTCTCTGGTTCAATGGTCGCAATCGTCAGTCAAAATTCAGCATAAACGCGATACGCGCGGCATTGGACAGTGGGTCGATAAATGGAAAATAAAAAATACGCTTTACTCCCCCCGGCCGCCAAAAGCAGAAAAGGATGATTCTCTTCATGCCTGATAATGGAATGAGCGCATCGAAAGAAACTTTTATAAAATATTTTGTATCCATTCAACATCCAGGGATCCGTCCTGTTTTTTGACGACGGCAAGCGCATCCACCTGATAGCGCGAGCATTCGCCTGTTCGTAAAAACCATTCAATCGCTTTTGCTAAATGATCCAATTTCTTTTTCGTGATCGCCTCTTCCGGATACCCGTAGTTCAGCGAATGACGTGTCTTTACTTCGACAAAGTGGATCACTCCTTCGCGTTCGACAATGAGATCAATTTCTCCGAATCGGCAAGACCAGTTTCGCGCAACAATGTGAAATCCTTTCTGCAAAAAATACGCCGCGGCAAATGATTCGCCGCGGCGTCCAAAATCCTTCCGCCGATCCTCCATAATTTATTTTATTTTTGGTTTTGGGAGCCATTTTTCGTATGCTTCCCGATCTGCCTCTGCTTTCCGTAAACGTGGCACCTCCGTACGGGCATATCTTGCAATGAAATACCCCCAAGCTCCAAACGACGCAAGCCACACAAGATAAAAAAACCGCATTCCCAAAACCGGAATCTGTTCGATCGTGAGCGCATACAATAAATATCCGGTAATCGCGGCAAATATCAAAAGCGCTGAAGAACGACGAATCACGCGGCGCATCTCTTTATCATATCCCGGACGCCGGAGGAGCAAACGAACAAAAATGCCAGCTAATAAGAGAAGCGCCATGACGATAAATACGAACCAGGTAGCCCAAGGCTCAAACGCCTGAGTCTGCAGACTAAACCAATAGGAAAGGTGAAATAACGGAAGAATATATCCAAGCATAGATCGCTAAATTAAGCTTTGACCGGAACTGTATCGGGTTAAGGCAAAAAATGCAATTCAAAAGAACCCCGGGACTTTAAAATGGATTTGAAACAGAAATGACGTCTGGTTCCATGTTCTCAAAACCGCCTTTTTGAAAAACAAAACCGTCATGATGCATTCCAGCCGTAAATCGGTCAGTCCAATGAATCGGATGTGGTTGGGCATTGATATGCTGATAAATTTCTTCGTCTGATAGACGATCTTCAAGCGGCGGACCTAAAACCGACGGCTCTTTTCTCCATTCAATAATTAAAAGAATTCCGCCGGGCCGCGTTAGTCTAAATGCCTCTTCTAAAACTTGCGCAGGATCTTGAACTAGATGAAGCGTGTTGCACACGAGTGCCAAATCCAAACTCTTTTCCGGAATATTCGTCGCGCGCGGCCGCTCCAAATCAGACCACACAGGATACACATTCCAAAGTTGAGCTTCGTGAGCGCCGCGTTCAATAGATTTTAACGCAGGGCGCTGAATATCAACGGCATATACTTTCCCTTCCCCCCCGACTAGGTGCGCAGCCGGAAACACAAAATGTCCGATTGAGCCGCATCCAAAATCGCCAATAGACCAACCAGGCCGAACGCCAAGATCGCGCAGAATTTGTTCTGGATGAAGCAATTCAGTACCGCGATACCACATAAATTCAGCGGACAAACAATTTTCCTATCGTTGCCTGCAAAAGTGCATTCCACAAATTGGTTGCTACGACGAATCCTAAAAAAATAATCACAATTCCGAGGAGCTTATAGAACAGCCGCGTTCCACCCGGACCAATTTTCGTCTCCGCCCATTCAACCACACCAAAAAATTCAAGAATGGTTTCGGTTTTGAAAACAAAATAAACCCCAACTGCCGCAATCCCGAGACCGATAAGAATCTGAAGAACAAGATTCATAATTGAAAATTCCATTAGCAATTGCTATGTTAGCACAAAATTCCCTATGACGAAACCAAAGAATCAATCACCGAAGAGGAAACGAACGCCATCTGACGTAAAAAGCAGAACAAGCTGGGAACCTGTCGCGGATTGGTATGCGCGATATATAGATTCTCAGGCAAGCGCCTATCAGCGCGAAATTATTTTCCCTGGGGCCTTACGTCTTCTTGAACCAAAAGCGGATAAACGCTATTTGGACATTGCCTGCGGCCAAGGCGCATTCACACATTTCATTGCGGTAAAAAATCATGTGCAAGTGACGGGCATTGATGCATCAGAATCCCTGATCCGCGAAGCAAAAAAGCGCGCGCTTCGAACAGAAACGTTTTTTGTGACCGATGCGGCACATTTTTCTTCTTATGTTCCCAGGGAATCGTTCGATGGCGCCGTTTGTCTCATGGCTATCCAGAATATTGAACATATAGGTGCCGTATTTCACGAAGCCTCGCTGGTTCTTAAAAAAGATGCGACCTTTGTGCTTGTGATGAATCATCCGTGTTTTCGTCAGCCGAGCCAAAGCGGCTGGGGCTGGGACGAAAAACGGAAACTGCAATATCGCCGAGTCGATCGATATCTCTCAGCTTACGATGCCCCGATTCTCGCTCATCCAGGTTCCGATCGTTCCATCAAAACCGTCTCGTTTCATCGTCCGCTTGGCGCGTACGTGAACAGCTTGAGCCGCAACGGATTTACGATCGACGCACTCGAGGAATGGACCTCAAATAAAAAAAGCGACTCTGGGCCGCGCGCCAAAGCAGAAAACTTCGCACGCCAAGAAATTCCGCTATTTCTTGCCTTAAGGGCAAGAAAACAAAATAAGGAATGACACAGCAACGTTTTCTCGCGGTCTCGACGAACGTCTGGATCCGATCTATTAACAAAATTTCATAAATAATTCTTTACCTTTCTGATGTCGCGTTTCAAATCATCTTGTAAATGACGATTATAGAGGACAGCGGCCGGATGATAGAGCGGGATAATCGTGGCTGTTCCATACGGAGTTTTCGTTTCGATCGCACGCCCGTGCAGTTTCCCAATCGTATCAATCTTAAGGTCAAAACGATCGAATAAATACGTCATCGGGGTGCGCCCAAGCGGCACAATCACCTTCGGTTGAATAATCAATAAAAGCTGATGAAGAAATCGTTCATACGCGGCAATCTCTTTCTGCGTCGGCACACGATTATTCGGCGGACGATCATTCACCAAATTCGTGATATACACGTCTTGACGTTTTAATTTAATTGACGCAAGCAATTCATCCAACACCCGCCCTGCCATTCCCGCAAACGGTCGGCCAGTGAGCGCTTCGTTTTTCCCCGGCGCTTCGCCGATAAACACAATTTTCGCATTAAGATTCCCCTCACCCAATACCGGCTTCACTCCGCTTTTTCGACGAATCATCGCAAGCGGAGCCTTGAGATTCAACAGTTCCTCAAGAAGAGCCTCAACATGTCTCCGTTTTGAAGAAAGGGATTCCATGTTTCAAACTTATCACAGGTGATGAAAATGGACACCTTTGTTGACATTCATTGACTAGTTCATTTTTACATCCTCGATCATAAGATCGGATTTTTCTAAATGTTCAATAAAATAGTTCAGATCAGCGGCGGCTTTTTCCGTCAAATCATAATCAAACACCTTGTCTAACGAGACCCATTTAAGGTCTGCGCCCTCGTTCAACGTAAAAGAAGATGTTTCCGCGCGACTCAAGATCGTAAAAATATACCGATGCGTCGCGTGACCATGGTTTTCATAATCACGTACCGGCACGATCTGCTCCGGACGAACATCCCAGTCCAATTCCTCTTTTAATTCACGAATGAGCGTCTGAATAGGCCTTTCTCCCGGTTCCTCACCGCCGCCAAACAATCCCCAACGATTTGGATTCACCGGCGCCTTGTCATCGCGCAAATGCAATAACACGGATTTCGTTTCCGGATTATAAATAATAGCGCAGGAGTAAAACATGATTAACTTTTCCGTGCTTCTTTTCGCACAAATGCCCCTGTATTTCCCCAAAGACTACCCAACTTCCGATCTAAATAGCCTTTTGTGACGATTTGCGATTCTGCCCGTGTCATCCGGAATTCCAATCCTGCGACTCGCGCATCCAAAGAATCCAAACGCTTATCCACTCCATTAAATCGCTCATCTACACGGCAAAATCGCTCATCCATCTGCGTCGATAAATCATGAATCGCCTCTGATAGTTCACAAAAACGCGGTTCCAAGACTTCTTGAATGCCAACGATAACATCTCGTTTGTCTTGAGGGGTCATATTCTTTATATACTCCGTTCCACAAAGAAAACAAAGCTGTAAAGATGGGATAAACCAAATGTACATACGCTTGACATTTCACTCATAATTTGATAAAAGACTTTGCGAAAGTAGAGAAACGAAAGGAGTAAGTCATGAAGGAATTCATGAAGAAGCTGCTGAAGACGCTCATTCTCCTCGGTGGCTTCCTGATCGCCATTCTGCTCATTTCCATGATTGCAGTGTGGCTCAAGATCCCCCCAAATAGTCTGGGATGGTATGTCGTCGGTGGTTTCATCGGCGGCATCCTCGGTGGCGCAA
>DASTLG010000018.1:0-3825 GCA_035715245.1 Patescibacteria group bacterium | reverse complement strand
AATTTCCTTCAGCTCGCTCCAGGCGAAACGGTTTCCGTGACCTTGCCGATGGAAGAGGCGGAAGGATCAAAATTCCTCGTCATGGTTACGCGCCAGGGCACGATCAAAAAATGCGATCTCGAGCAGTTTGAAAACGTGCGTCGAAGCGGACTGATCGCGATTGGTCTGGGTGAAGGGGATGAATTGACTTGGGTGAAACCGTCTGGTGGTGCTGACGATATTCTGCTTGTTACAAAACAAGGCCAATCCATTCGCTTCAGTGAAAAGGATGTGCGGCCGATGGGCAGAAACGCCGCCGGAGTCCGCGGTATTAAATTGAAGAAAAAGGATGACACCGTGGTAGGAATGGATGTGATTATTCCATCGATCGCGAAAAAAGGCGCGCTCGAATTATTCACGATTACGGAAAATGGATTGGGAAAGCGGACAAATTTAAACGAATATAAAACGCAAAACCGCGGCGGTTCCGGCATCCGGACGGCAAAAGTGACGCCGAAAACGGGCGGCGTTGTGAGTGCGTATGTTTCTGGATCTGACGATGAGCGCGATCTCATGATCATTTCCAAAAAAGGTATTGTGATCCGTACGCCGTTTAAATCCGTGCCATCGCTTGGCCGAGACACGCAGGGCGTCCGTATTATGCGCTTTAAGGAAGAAGGGGATTTGGTCGGTAGTGTGGCTTTTGTCTAATATGAAATTTGAAAAACCAGATCTTTCTCAAAAAAAATTGAGTGATGTTATTGCAATTCAGAAAAATAGAGGCGAGGCTATTGGTCAGCGGGAAAAATTGCGAGGTTTGGTTGAACCACCGCTTTTGTCAGCGTGCGAGGAATTGTATGATAAAAACATTCAAACCTACTCAAGTAGCGCAAACAAAAAAGACATTGAAATAGGGGAGGGATATATCATGATTTGTTTTGATTCTCTTTCCGAAGAAAATAAAAATTACGCGCGAAAATTAGGAGAGCCGTTCACAATGGATGGGCAAACAATGCTGAGAATTGCCATTCCGTTAAAACAAAATGATTCGGTGCTGGATATTGAAAATCACTCATTGGAAATTGTCCATGGGTTTAAGAAACAGCCAGCCACATGGGTAGAAAGTTTCTCTCTAGAAGATCTCCGTGAATTGATTGGCTTGGAGCGAGATGATCCGTCTGGAACTCCAGAAGTTGTGACTCAAGGAATGAATTTGTATTTTGATTCTCATGAGGGAAGATGGTATGGAAGTGAAGAGCTTTGGAAAAAGGCTCATGAAAAACTATGATCGGCTCACTCCGCGGAGAAGTCATAGAAATCATGAACGGATCCGTTCTGCTCGAAGTGCATGGCGTGGGATATCTTGTCCGTGTTTCTGTTTCGACGCTCGCCCAGCTCAAGCCTGGAGCGCAGGTTTTTTTGTACACTCACGACCACGTTCGTGAGGATGTTCACGATCTGTTCGGATTTTTATCCATGGCAGACCTCGCCCTCTTTGAGCAGCTCCTCGGAATTTCCGGCGTTGGGCCAAAAGTCGCCATGACGATTCTCTCGGTCGGCTCGGCGGATACGGTTCGGCGCGCCATCATGAACGGGGATCTTGCGACCATGACATCTGTACCGGGCGTGGGAAAAAAGACGGCGCAAAAGATCATCCTTGAATTAAAGGGTCAGCTTATTGAGGCAGAATCGGTTACGCCGGGAGATCGTGATGTGATCGAAGCCCTGCAATCCCTTGGCTATTCTGCCGCGGCCGCAAGAGATGCGTTAAAAGACATCAGCTCGGAAATCGCGGACACGTCGGCGCGCGTTCGTGAAGCGCTAAGACGGTTATCCAAATCATGAATTCTGCCCCGCTTGGAAGAGATATGAGTCTCGTTGAAATTCATGATCAAAAAACATGGGATGCGTTTATATTAAATCAGCCGTGGGTTTCGTTTACGCAATCCTGGGATTGGGGTGAATTCCAAAAAACCCAAGGGCATTTGGTAAAGCGATTCTTTTTCTACCAAAATAAATCCGAAGAACTTCTCGCCGCGGCGCAGTTTATTTATTACAAAAAACGATTCTCCGGCTATTGGTTTGCGCCACGCGGGCCGATTTTTTCCGTCAAAGCAAAAGCAGATCTTCGCACCACATTCCGCGCATTTTTAGAAGCAATCGGCGGATATGCATGGCCAGAAAAAGCTTTTTTCTTTCGAATGGAACCGCTGGTTGAATTAAAGGACTCCGAAGGAATGACGCCCGTCGCCCTACGGAGAAACCACGCGTTAAGTCCGGCGGCGACATCGGTGATTGATCTGCGAAAAGACGAATCTATTCTTCTTGCGGCCATGCACCCGAAAACGCGCTACAACATCCGAGTTGCAGAACGCCATGGTGTTACCATTCGGACGACTCGTACAGAACGAGACGTTGAACGTTTTATTGATCTCTTAAAGGAAACGGGGGAGCGCGACGCATTTCGACCGCATGAATCGGCCTATATCCGTGAGATGTTTTCGTATTTGGCCGAAAAGAACCTGTCGCGATTACGAGTCGCGGAATTCGAAGGACAAATGATCGCGGCAAATATGGAAGTGTTGTGCGGAAATATGGTTACGTATCTGCACGGAGCTTCTTCTTCAACATCGCGGAACGTGATGGCGCCTTTTTTGCTTCACTGGGATGCGATAAAAGCGGCAAAACGTGATGGATTTGCTCTGTATGATCTGTACGGCTGCAATCCGGAGGCGAAATCGAGTTATTATTACAAACCAAGCTGGGAAGGAATTACCCGTTTTAAGCTTGGCTGGGGCGGTAGACTTGTAACCTTCATGGGGACCTGGGATTTGCCAATGTATCCGTTTCTGTACCGGCTCGCGTTCCCAAAAAATGCTTTTCGCGGATAAGACCTATGAAAAAATTAGTCGTGAGAGGGACGTGGCAGGAAATGGGCCGGCAAGTCGGGGAGAAACAGCGGAACATTTCGCGATCTGTTTTTGATCGTTTGGTGATCTCCAAAAAAATTCGCCGTCTGCTGGAAGAACAGCGGGCGTATGTAAAAAAAATAGCGCCAAATCAATCCGCGTGGATACAGGGGTTTGCCGAAGGATCTGGCTATGCATTAGAGAAAATCGAGGCGCTGATTTCCTGGGAATATGACGTGTTGGGGACGGATAAGTGCACGACGATTTTGGGTGAAGATGAGCGCGGATGGTTTGCGGCGCACAATGAAGATGACGATCCGTTTTGGATCGGCAAATTATACGAACTCACGCTTTATCCGAAACAGGGTCTGTCATTCCGCGGGATTCAATATGCCGGGTCTTTGCCTGGCGCGGGAATTAGCATGAATGAGAAAGGATTGGTCGTTTCCATGGATAATATCAGCCTGCGAACTTCTCGGCCTTGTTTAGGTTTACCGATGACCGTGGCTGGTTGTGCGTTTTTAGCCTGCCAAGACTGGAAAGCGGTGATGAAGACGTATCGATCTATGCGAGTAAATATGGGCATGCATTTTTCTATCGTTCTGGATTCGCACAAGGCCGCCTCAGTTGAAATTTCGCCCTTGGGGAAAACGGTTTCCTTGATGAAGCCTGGTTTTGCCCATGCGAACCATGCTCTGCGGCCGCACCCCCAGGCGCTTCGAGGATCGCACAGCTCGAAAGAGCGTCAAAAAAATGCTGAACATCTCATGGCTTTGGATCAAGCAACCGTTTTAAAACTTTTACGCACGCCGGTAGATAAAGGAGGCGTTTTTTCAAACGGAGCGGATTCCGTAACACTCGCGAGTGTGATTGCCAGGCCGTCAGATAAAAGTTTTCGGGTCTGGGATTGATATTTTTTGTGAGTTCAGCTATTCTT
>DASTLG010000017.1:0-5485 GCA_035715245.1 Patescibacteria group bacterium | reverse complement strand
TTTTTGAAACAGACGTTCGATCACATCAACCGGAACCGGCGCTCGGACATACGGTATCCGCTTGACCGGGACTTGCTTTGCAAACGCATGTTGTTCAACCTTTTTCTTGGACTTTAAAACCGGCTTCACCTTTTTTTCCTTAATCCGATGATGGTTGCTGTGCGATGGATGAAACTTCTTCTTGAGCTTCTTCATTTTTTTCGCCATAAAAAATTATTTTTCCCGCTCGAACTGCGTTAAAATTTCGGCAATACGCGCAGAATCTCCTGCACGCTCTGCTTCCCGCATATTCTGCTCCAATTGTTTGCGCCGCGCCGTTTTGCGGTTTTGCCGCAGAAGGTTTATGACGGATCGCAATTCACGGAGAAGCGCGTCTTGCGTCTGATCTTCGCATTCACGCTCCGCTAAAAAGGCCAATCGTTGAAATATCATCGCCTCTTCCGGTGTCAGAGATCCGGGGAGACGGATGCATGACCCGGCGCCTGTGGCGGGGGTCGAAAATAAAGGATTGTGCAGATTATATTCCTTTTCTAAGGCGGCGTAAAGGCCAGCAAGCTGTGGATCATCAAAATCGACCGATTTCAAAGCCAATTCCGTGATCCCAAGCTCAAAAAGAGCTGGCCGACTGATAAGCAGAGCAAAGACTCGCTCATCTATTCGATCAACCGTTTTTTTTCGGATCGCATCCTGCGGATGGGTTTTTTCCCGAACCTCTGTAATTTGAGAAGTTCGACCCATCGCTTCCTCAAGCGCCTGTTCGCTTACATTTAAATCAAATGCAAGTTTTTTTAACCAGTGGTTCCGCTCTACCGGATCAGCGATTCGTTTGATCTCTGAAAGTACGATGCGAGCAATGAACTTCTTTTCTTCTGGCCGATCAGCCTTATGGTGAGCGAACGCCTGCTGATAAATCCAATCCATTATCCCGACCGCATCTTTGATCGCATCCTTCCAGATCTGCGGATTTTTTCGCACAGCTTCATCCGGATCTTTTCCCGCACCCGGCGGCAAGGTGATTATTTTAATCGAAAAATCCTGGACGCGGGCCAGATCTAATCCGCGCAGGGTGGCGGCTTGGCCCGCGGCGTCCGCGTCAAAAGCAATCGCGAGATTCGTTGTGAATCGTTTTAAAAGCGTGAGCTGTTCCTGAGTTAACGCCGTTCCGCTTGAGGCAATCACGTTCGCAATTCCGAATTGATGCGAACTGACAACATCCATGTTTCCCTCCACGATCACCGCCAAATCATTCTGCCGAATTTCTCCCTTAGCTTTATCCAATCCGTACAAAACGGCGGATTTTTTATAAAGCACCGTTTCTGGCGTATTTACGTATTTCGCCTCTGATTTATTTTCCGTCAAAATACGTCCTGTAAATCCGACCGGATTTCCGTGCACATCAAAAATAGGAAACATCACACGATCACGAAATCGATCATACACACCGGAATTTCCCTGTCGTTGAATCGCAAGACCGGCCTTCAAAAGCTCGTCCGCTGTTACTCCTTTCTGAACAAGTGCATCTGTTAATGATGTCCAGCCCGGCGGTGCATACCCAATTTTAAATAGATCTTCCGTGAGATGATCAAGACCTCGTTTTTGCAGATACGCACGCGCCACTTCTGCTTGAGACGATGTCGCGAGAACAGATCGATAAAATTTAACCGCGAGGTCATTGACTTCAATCAACCGTTTACGATTTGATAATTTTTCTCCGTCAAAACGGGGCAATTCAACTCCGGTTTTAGCGGCAAGCAATTCAAGCGCCTCACGAAAATCAAGGCCTTCCATTCGTTCGACAAATGAAAAATGATCGCCGCCAATATCACATCCAAAACAGTGCCAAGATTGCCGATTCCGAGAAACAAAAAAGGAAGGCGTCCGCTCATGATGAAACGGGCAGCACGCCTTGAACGCGCCGCTTCCCGCTGGTTTTAACGGCAAATATTCGCCGATCAAATCCACGATATCCAAACGTGATTTGACCTCTTCTGGGGCCTCCATAATCGAGAGAGTATGACGAAGGTGGAAGTTTGTCTACAGGGAATGGATACACGAATGACTATTTCATTTCGTTCTTCCGTGTCTCGGCGGTCGTTTGATTTTAACTCCTCCGCCTTCGGCATCTCCACTTAATGGAGATTGGGAGGTGTTACGTCCTCGTTTTTTCATTTCCTGATTTAAGACCGAAATCTCATCGCGCAAAACGGCGGCTAACTCAAATTCCAAATTTAGTGCCGCCTCTTTCATTTCCCGTTCCTTTTGTTTTCGGATGGCTTCCAAATCATGCGTTTCTGCCGAAAGCTCGAGTTTCAAAATTTCTTTCACATCTTTTGGCTTGAGCTCAATTCCAAGCATTTCCCGCAGATCTTCCTGCGCCTTCATGATGGTTTTTGGCGTAATACCATGTATTTTATTATATTCCATCTGCTTCTGTCGACGACGATTCGTCTCCTGGATTGCACGTTTCATGGATCCGGTCATCACATCCGCATACAGAATAACCTTGCCGAATACATTACGCGCGGCTCGGCCGATGGTTTGAATCAGTGAAGTTTCTGATCGCAAAAATCCTTCCTTGTCTGCATCCAGAATTGCAACGAGAGAAACTTCGGGCAAATCCAGCCCTTCACGCAAAAGATTTACGCCCACAACCACGTCATACGTTCCTTTTCGAAAATCCGAAAGAATTTCCAGGCGGTCCACGGTTTGAATATCGCTGTGCAGATAACGCACCTTGAATTTTTTCTCTGACAAATAATTCGTCAGGTCTTCGGCCATCTTCTTGGTCAGCGTCGTTATCAGCGCGCGCTCATGACGCTTTAGAACCGGCTGGAGTTCCTGAATCAAATCGTCAACCTGACCGCCGTATTCGGGCAATGATGGAGAGATTGGTTTGACCGCAACTTCTGGATCAACCAGACCAGTTGGACGAATGATTTGTTCAACAATTTGCGCTGAGTGTTTGAATTCAAATTCCCCGGGAGTTGCTGAAACAAAAACCGCTTGTTTAATTTTTTGATCAATTTCTTTAAATTTAAGCGGCCGATTATCTCGAGCTGACGGAAGGCGGAAGCCGTATTGAACCAGCGAATCTTTACGCGAACGATCTCCTTCGTACATGCCGGCTAATTGCGGAATGGTCACATGCGATTCATCCACGACCAGCAAAAAATCTTCCGGAAAATACGACAAGAGCGTATCCGGCGGTTCGCCAGCGGCTCGACCGGAAAGGTGACGCGAATAGTTTTCAATCCCAGAGCAGTACCCAAGATTTTCGATCATTTCAAGATCGAATTTTGTTCTGCGGTCAAGCCGTTCCGCCTCCAGTAATTTTCCCTCACGTTCAAATTGCATGATCCGCTCCTGCAGCTCCTGACGAATAGCTTTGAGCGCTCGATCACGCTCCGGACCAAGGGTAATAAAATGTTTTGCCGGAAACACCCAAAGGTCTTCCTGCTCACGTTTTGATTTCCGCGTTACGGGATCGATTTGCGCAATGCGATCGACAACGCCCCCGGGAGCTTCAATTCGATACATGAATTGCTCATTCGCCGGCATAAGTTCCAAAACTTCCCCGTGCGTACGGAATGAGCCTCGCGTTAAATCCGCATTTGTCCGCAAAAACTGCATCTCAATCAAACGTTGTAAAACATTTTCGCGCGTAACATTATCGCCTTTTTTCAAATGAAGAACCGTTTGCTCGTATGTTTCCGGCGCACCGAGGCCATAGATGCAGGATACAGATGCCACGATCAACACATCGTTCCGCGTTAATAACGCTTGGGTGGCCGAGTGGCGAAGACGATCAATTTCTTCATTGATCATTGCTTCTTTTTCAATATACGTATCCGTTCGCGCAATGTATGCCTCTGGTTGATAATAATCGTAATAAGAAACAAAATATTCAACCGCATTCTCCGGAAAAAACTGGCGGAACTCATTGCATAACTGGGCGGCGAGTGTTTTATTATGCGCGATGACAAGCGTCGGCTTCTGGATATTTTGAATCACGTTCGCGACGGTGAATGTTTTCCCGGTTCCCGTTGCTCCCAATAACGTTTGAAACCGATCGCCCCGCTTTAGGCCTTTCGTGAGTAACTCAATAGCCTCCGGCTGATCACCAGAGGGCTGATAATGAGAACGGAGTTGAAATTCGTGAGACATGATACCACCTCACCGACTAACAAAACCCCTCTGCATCTCCCCTTCGTAAGGGGAGAATGTACGTCCCCTCCTTACAAAGGAGGGGCAAGGGGAGGTCTTCGTTGATCGATCGTCTCTTGGATCACCCGAAGAACGCCTTCCATATTGCCCAATACTTCAGAATTCGTAAACCGGATAACCAAGAGACCCAACGCCTCAAAGTATTTCTGCCGAATATCATCGTTTTTCTTCACCTTAATCGTTCCATGACTATCTCCATCAACCTCAACAACCAGTTGGCGCTCAGGCGAATAAAAATCAGCGATATATCTATCTATTCCGTATTGCCGTCTAAATTTCGCACCTAAATTTTTGTTTCGCAAAAAATACCAAAGTTTGTTTTCCGCTCGCGTTGGACGATTACGCAAAATTTTTCTTAATTCCCGTTGAGATTGTCTGTTAAAAATTTCTGTCATACGTTCACCGACCCCCTTTCATTCCCCCTTCGCTAGGGGGAAACACAGGTGGCTTGATCATTTCACATTTCTTCATTACCCTCAATCCCATGCTTAATTGGAATACGATCAAAAAGCCGATCATCGGACTCTCTCCTATGGCCGATCTCACCGATCTGCCGTTTTCGCTGATTTGCAAAGAACATGGAGCGCCGATCATTTTTCGAGAAATGGTTTCTTCAGAAGCTCTTGTTCGGGGAAATGAAAAAACACTGCGCATGGCAGAAATCGATGATCGAGAGCGTCCGCTTATTCAGCAAATTTTTGGCCGCGATCCCAAAACCATGGCTGAAGCCGCAAAGATTATTGAGGAACGGTTTCATCCGGACGGCATTGATATCAACATGGGTTGCCCGGTTTACAATATCGTTTCCGGATTTAACGGCGCTTCGCTCATCCGTGATCCTGATCGCGCTTCGCGGATCGTTGAAGCAGTTAAATCCGTGATTTCTGTTCCGCTGAGCATTAAAACACGGCTCGGCTGGTCGCAAATAAACGAGATTGCATCAACAAATTTTCTCAAACGACTGCAAGATGCGGGAGCTGACTTAATTACCATCCATGGAAGAACAAAAGAGCAGGGCTATGCAGGCAAAGCAGACTGGAAGGCGGTTGCGGAAGCGCGAGAAACCGTGCCAAATCTTCCCGTTCTCGTGAATGGCGATATTATTGACACTCGTTCTGCCAAGGAAGCTCTCCTCGATTCTGGAGCTGACGGATTTTTAATTGGTCGAGGCGCCCTTGGAAATCCTTGGATTTTTCATCAGATGAACGAATTTTTTTCTGGACACATTAACTCTTTTTTTGAACCCACGCTCGGAGAACGA
>DASTLG010000016.1:0-4277 GCA_035715245.1 Patescibacteria group bacterium | reverse complement strand
ATCTAAATCCGCGGTAAAGTCCATATCTTCCTGACGCGGCGCTTGATCTTCGCTTTGGGCGCGATGTTTATGGCTGTTTAATCCGCCCAGACGACCGGCGATACGGGCTTCTTCTGAAGTAAATTCATGAGCTGTGCCCTTTGCATGAGCCGCCCGACCTCCTAAGGAGGCGATTTGACGCTGACGTTCGGCGTCCATAGACGCGAAGCCGCGACTGCTTGTTCCTTGTGCCATAGACGTAAAGTTAAATGAATTAGAGAAGGGACGATGGTTCATCGTCGTATGATTCTGTTCCGCTCGATCCGCGTCCGCGGTTCGTGTGGTGTGCTTCGCCGCCGCGTCTTCCTATCTCGGCCATGTACGAGCGATCCCGGCTGATGGTAAGACCGCCACGACGGGCAACGTCTTCGCGGGTTTTTTGATCAGCGGCCGCCAGTCCTCTGAGGCGGGAATGATGTATGCTCGGCATAAGCTATTTGTAAAGAGTTAGTCGGGTGCGCGCATGAACGCTCTTAAGCACCCAGAAGAGGCGACCACGAACGTCAGAATCTCTTCTCTGTGCTCAAAACCTGGCTTGCTTATGCTTTTCTTTTTCAACGTAGCAAGCGAACGATTAACGTCAAGCGGCAATTCATCGTACGGATTTTCCGGATTTATGTTACGAAAAGATCCGCCAGAACGGCGGATCTTTTTTCTCTATTGGTTTACTTATTTTTGACCTTCTTTTTGAGTCTGCTGGTTGTCCTGACCCTGTCCTGTCTTTTTCTCATCGTTGTTCATAAAAGGAAATTAAGAATAAGACGATGGACGGTCGCTTTCGTGGAGCGAGACGCCCAGGAAATCGTCCCGTTTTTTTGGAACAATTCACTGTGCGTCTAGTCCTAACTGGCTGAGCTTTACCAGCCCTGTTTTCACCCTAGCCAGAGCGTCTATTCTTTGTCAACAAAAAAACGCACTTTTCTTACAGCTTAGCGGTATTATATGCATGAGCTTATTGATATCCGCTAATTTTAGAATATTTTTGAACATTTTTTCATCAGAACGATCATTGATAAAAAATAAAAGTCCCGGATTTACCCGGGACTTTGTTCTTAGGACGTATTACTGAGTTTGAGTTTGGGTTTGTGTCTGAGTCTGTGTGTTTTTGCAAACTAACCGAGCGGCCGCGTAGGCATCGAGCGCCGTCTTATGACTTGTCATACGTGCCGTGCGGGCAGTTTTATCTGCGGATTTGTAAGCATCTCGTGCGGCTTTTGCTTCAGTCTTTGATTTATCGGCTTTCGCTTTTGCTAAATCCTGCTTCTCTTTCTCCAAAGCAGCCTGGTGAGCAGTTTTATACGCGTCTATTGCAGCTTTTTCTGCGGCGTCGTATGTCTGACGCGCTGTTTTCTGGCAATCGGTGAGCGCCTTTAATTTGAGTAAATGTTCCTGTTTTGCAGCCTCAGATTCTTTCTTGTTTTTCGCTGGATGCGCATTTTCTGCGGCGAAGACAGGAGTAGCGACCATGGATGCAATCATTGCACCCGACACAATGAAACGTGTGAGTTTCATAAAAAGTGCCATACGGCAATAAGAATGAAAAAAACGAACATGATTCGCACTGCGAATCAAGCTACCATACATTCTGCCTCAACAATTGTTACATCGAATGCTGTTTGGTTATTTTTTTGCAAATATTCCTAATTTTCTTTTTGACGGAAGCTTGACCAGAGCTGTTTTTTCGGGTAATTTATAAATCCACGGGTTATGATTACCAGGTTTATTAATGCGGCAAAAATCCGCAATACCATTGATACCGATTTCAGCGGAGTCGGCACGTATTTGGAATACCCGTATATTCCGCGCGGCGAGATTTGGATTGATCGCTACCTCAAAACCGAACAGCCATTATTATTGGCGCTCGCCAAACTTGAACGTAAAATGAAGGGTCAGCCGTTTGCTCTGATTCGCGAAACGGCAAAAAAAGAATTAACGATTCCATTGACAAAGCTAAATGTGCAAAAAGTAGAAAAAGTCGGTCCGTTTACCGTGTCGTATGTGGATGGACGTGATGTCCGCCGTCATTTTGATCCCTATTTTCTCCTTGGCGGCCATGATCTTGTTTATTCCTATATTCCAAAGGGACATATTTGGATAGATACGCGTTCAGATCCGGATGACTGGAAATATACACTGATTCATGAAACCGAAGAGCGGAAGCTGATGAAGAAAGGCGTCTCTTATGCGGATGCGCATGATTTAGCCCTGGCTGTTGAACGTGCGGCACGACGTAAAGATAAGGCGGCCGATTTTATTCGCGGTTGAGTATGAAACCGCTTCAGCCATTTCGGCAGACTCCAGGCCTTTGCGGCCCGGCAAGTCTGAAAATTCTGCTTTCCCATTATGGAAAGGATTTTTCCGAACAGGAATTAGCTGGACTTTGTGAAGCAACGGTCGAACAAGGAACGGATCATGAAAAGCTAATCAAAGCGGTTCAGGTGATCGGGGAGAAAGCTTATGCAAAATCCGGTGGAACGATTGATGAAATCCGTGAATATACTCGCAAAAACATTCCAGTAATTGTCGGCTGGTGGTCTACGGATGGCGATCATTTTTCCGTTGTTTATCATGCAGATCGAAAATCGATCTGGATGATGGATCCTGAACTCGATGAAGGAATACGGAAAATGTCCATTGAGGAATTTGAACATGTTTGGTACGACTTTGACGGTCCGGAAAACGTTCGTGTGGACCGATGGATGATGGCGCTGGAAAAAAAATAAATATAAAATTTCACAAATAAAAAACTTCCGCCTGGGCGGAAGTTTTTTTGGTCAGGCTATTGAACAATGATTTCGCCGGTCATGCTCGGATGCACGCCGCAATGATAGTAATACCCGCCCGTTGATTTAAATACGTGTGAATACGTTGCGCCCGGAGCAAGCGTACCGGAATCCCAGAGAGGACCGAGATCAGCAACCGTCGTGTGATTCATGTTGTCATCATTTACCCAAACAACTGTGTCTCCTGCTTTGATCGCCTGGACCTGTGGTGAAAACGCTTTATTTTTTATGTGAATCGTATAAGTCGCGTGCGCTGGCGCTGGTGCGGGCGCGGGAGCTGGAGCGGGTGCAGGCGCTGGCGCTGGTGCGGGTTTCGGAGCCGGCTTTGGAGCAGTAACTGCTTTTGGCGGAATGGCGGCCGGAACGCTTACCGCGGAAGTCGGAGAATTCGAATTCGGAAGTGAATTAGTTGCGCTCGGTTTGGCGCATCCTGCTCCGAGCAGGATGAGGAGCGCCGCACAAGGAACGAGAGAATATTTCATAAAATGTTATCTGCAGACGATTTTATTAAAGACGTCTGCCCATGTAGGACATGGTATCATAGAAATATCATTTCTGGGAGATTGGGTTTGACCAAGAAGAAAAATCGTTCCTTTGTAGGTCGGCAATCCTTCGTACACGCTTGAGTCATCATCGACAATGCCGATGACGTGCGGAAATAAATCATGAAGCATCTTAGCCTTCCATGATGATCCTTGTTCGTGCGGGATATGTAACGGCCGTGTCATAATTGGAGCGTCCGGAAATCCATTTTTTTTGAGCCAGCGGCTTGTGCCTTCGTGGACGCATTCTGGCCGAACGGTCAAATAAAGTTTTATTGGAATCTGCTCGTGAATTTTTTGGACAAATTCCTTCGCGCCGGGAATACAATCCAGTTTTTCTTGTGTTTCGTTGCTTGTTCGTTGCTCTTCCATCCATGCTTGCGCGGATTCATTTTGCCAGTAGGGAACAAGGGAGCAATAACGATATTTTTGAATGATTTCCTGTACCGAAAGATTTTCGGGATTGCCGTGCGTTTCCATGACTCTCGTAATCCAGTATTCGTTTGTTGCAGATAAAGTGCCGTCAATATCTAATGCCAAACCTTGCTTTGCATCAGCTTTTAATTGAACGAGCAGATTTTCGTCCATAGATATTTGTAAGCTAACGATGGTGCTGATGCTTGTCAAAAAAGACGAAATGGGCGAGCGTTGACGTTCTGTTGAAAAAAACGTATGATCTCGGCGCAACGAATCGCTATTCCGGGATCGTCTAATGGTAGTCACGCCAGAGGCGGATGCGCCTTCGGCGTAGACAGCGGCCTTTGAAGCCGTTTATCTTGGTTCTGCGCCAAAGGCGCATCCGCCTCTGGCGGAGAATCCAAGTCGCGTATGTACTTTGTTTATATTTTGGAAAGTGAGATCTACAAAACGAGATATGTAGGATCAACAGATGATATAGAACGCAGATTGTCCG
>DASTLG010000015.1:0-3228 GCA_035715245.1 Patescibacteria group bacterium | reverse complement strand
TGGTCTTCCTGAACAAGCTGAGTATGGTTTGGTGCGGTCGCTTGGATATAGGGGACAGAGGCTGCGCTTGCTGTACCGACCAAAAGGCTGATGAGGCCGCTTATGATTGGCCGTTTAAAAATTGTCTGCCAAAGAACGGAGAGCATAAAAAAGGAATAAGAAATTTAGATTAAATTAAGTATAGCATAATTTTTTATTTTTTGTTTTTCGTCTCAGCTGCTATTTGGTGCTGATCGCGATCTCGGAAGAGGCGGCTTGAATTTATTAAAGGAAAAAAATCTGCCGCAAAATTATAAAAAGCCGCGAAGGCCGGGCCAGCAAAGCCAAAGAGAACAAGCGCAAATCCGAGCATATTGGAAACGGCCCAGATCCAGATATCGCTTCGAATCACAGAAAAAGTCCGCCGACTTAATTTGATAATTTCCGGAAGCCGCAACAGGTTATCGGTTGTGATGACCACGTCTGCGGCCTCTACGGCAACGGCTGTTCCTCCGGAACCCATGGCGATCCCGATATCTGCCCGCGCCAGGGCTGGGGCGTCATTTACACCGTCTCCTACCATACCAACGAATCCATTTTTTCCTTTTTGAATGACTTCTAAGGCGCGTAATTTATCCTCTGGATTCATAGAAGCGCGGAACTCCGAAATTCCCAGAATGCCGGCAATTTCATTTGCAACTGATTCATTATCACCGGTAAACATAGTAATGCGTTTGACGCCGAGCTCACGCAATTCATGAATACTATTTGCCGCTTCCGGGCGCGGCGCATCCGCGACGGCGATGATTCCTGCAAATGCGCGATTGATAAAAAGAATAACGGCCGTATACCCTTTTTTTCGAAATAACTCAATGCGAGAAAGAATTTTTTTATCAACCGGCAGACGCTGAGCTCGAAAGATTTTTTCATTTCCGAGGACGATCCGTGATGTTCCGATTTTCGCCCAGACACCGCCTCCTTCTTGGACGCCGTAGTCATCCGGATCCGGAATGGAATGTATGTGTTTGCTCGCGCCGCGGAAAATGGCGCGCCCGATCGGGTGCTCGGAATATTTTTCCGCCGCCGCAAGCGCGGACCAGAATTTTGCTTCTGGTACGCCTTTTGCAATTTCTGTATGGTGAATGGCGAGTTTTCCATAGGTCAGCGTCCCTGTTTTATCTAAAACGAGCTGCCGTAATTTTGCGAGAATCTCGAGTGATTCGCCGCCTTTAATGATCACGCCGCGTTTTGCCGCCATCCCGAGCGCTGCATTCATGGCAAGCGGGAGGGCGACCGCCATGTCATCTGCACAGGCGACCAAAAAAATAGAGGCCATTTTAATCGGATCTTTTGTGATCCAATATACGCCGAGGCCGAGCAGGGCGACGGCTGGCAGAAAGAGCGCCGCAAAACGATCAGCGATTTTTTCCGCATGTGATTTACGGCTTGAGGCTTCGCGCATGAGAGCGGCCATGCGCTCGATGGTTGAATCTTTTCCTACGTGTGTGGCTTTTATTTTGATCACGCCGGATTCATTCAGCGTTCCAGCTAAAACCGTATCGCCATGCATTTTTTTAACGGGAGAGGATTCTCCGGTGACGGATGACTCATTAAGTTGGGCGCGGCCGAAGATAATGACGCCATCAACCGGAACGCGATCGCCATCTTTAATAACGAGCGTATCGTCTGTTTTAATTTTTTCTACAGCGATTTCTTCTACTTTACCGCGACGTTCGCGAAAGGCGCGCTGAGGTTTTAATTTCAAGAGCTCTTCTACCGCATTGTGCATGCGGCTTTGTGTTCTCCAGTCAAGTAAGCGCGCGAAGGCCAGCATAAGAACGATGAATGCGGCCGTGCGTCCATCTTTTGTGGCGAAAGATACAATAAGGGCGAACGTATTAAACGTGTCAATATTGATTTTTCCTCGGGAAATTCCTTGTACGGCGCCAATAAACGTCGGAATGGCGCCGACGAGCGCGACGGGAAAAAGAATCCAGGGAATAGGAAAAAAATAATGGACGCCTAATGCAATGAAAAGGAATGCAATTAAAAATTGATCACGAAAGGGTTCATGAAAAAAACGCGGCATAGCCGAATGTGGTAAGTGTATCAAAAAATGTTCAATTCGTCTGCCGAATGCTATATGCTATGATATTCTCATGATCGGAATTTGGCTTTCGATTCTCGGCGCGTTATTCGGCGAAATTTCTTTCTCTCTTGAAAAAGAAGTCCTTACCACGCGGTTGCGGCGGCTGGCGGCTCTTGGATTCTTACAAAGCGCTGTAAGTTTTTTGTTTTATGCCGGTTATGCGGTGCTCGTCCCCGGTTCACTCGTTTTCTCCTGGGCTTCGCTTCCGACCGTGATCGCGGGTCTTATTCTCGATATCGCACAGACGTTTGTGGTTTTATACGCCATTGCAAAGGCTGATCGCAGTTCGTTTGGATTTGTACGCACGCTCTCTCTTCCGCTCCTGCTGATCGTTGATCTGCTCCTTGGATATCCGCTCCGCACGGGTCAAATCATTGGCGTGATTCTTATCTTTTCTTTCCTGGCTCTTTTGACCGCGGGTCACGGACTCCGGAAACGCGGTATTTGGCTTGTGCTTTTCTCTGCCGTAAATTCAGCCGCGACGGTCTCTTTATACAAATACAACATTACACATTTTAATTCTGTGACCATGGCGCAGGGGACAACGTACTTTTTTATTACCCTGAGCTTTGCGATGACGTGTATTTTTTGGCGTGAATCGCCGTTTAAAATATTGCGTCAGCCAAAAGCATCCGGATCGATTATCAGTTCCGGGTTATCGGCTCTGGTGAGCGGATTCGCGTATCGGTTTGGTCCTGCCTCGCTCATTTTGGCAATTCAGAGAGCTGCCGGCGTTTTTTGGGCGGTAATCGCCGGACGAGCGCGATTTCATGAAACACATTTTCGTATTAAAGCGGCATCTTTGATCGGCTGTATTCTCGGAATCGCCCTCCTTATCCTGGGTTAACTCGCCTTGCCAATTTTTCTTTTTTTGTGTAAAGTCCGGTCGTTCAGAAACGAATAGGGGGTGTCGTATCGCCGCCCTTCCCGAAGGGCGGGACAGGTAATGGTAGTACGACGGTTGTTCGGATCAGTCTATGTTAGTCTTATGAAACGGCTTGGATATAAATGAATAGAATATAGGGGTGTCGTATAATGGTAGTACGACGGTCTCCAAAACCGTCTGCGCGGGTTCGATTCCTGCCGCCCCTGCCACGTCG
>DASTLG010000014.1:0-6072 GCA_035715245.1 Patescibacteria group bacterium | reverse complement strand
CGCACCGATCTCGGCCACGGCGCGTTCATGCAGTCGTCTCGCCTGGAGGAGCGGAGAAATGCCATTGATCCGTTCATCAATCAAATTGTAGTACGCCGTGGTTCTGGCAATCAGATCCTGAACGCGCGTTTCTTTTTGCTCCAGTTTCGCGATCGCTTCCTGGTTGGCCTTTTGATCACTGCGCAGGGCGAACGCCATGCTGGGCGCGAGGTTTATCTGCGCCATTAGTTCCTTGTCGAGCGCAAGCAATCGCTCGTGCCGGAGGCGCAGGGCATCGCCGAACGTCCGAAGCGGCGCCTGCTCGCCGAGTACAGCCTCGCGCACCTTGGCGAGTTCGGTCTGAAGATAGGGAACCAGGAATTCCTCGGGCTTTAGTCGTTCCAATTCTTGACGTTTATTTGCCAGATCGGACTTGTGCTGTTCCCAGCGCTCGAGTTGGCGTTTGCTGATGATGGGAAGTGTGGAGAATCCCACGATACTGACGACGCTCCCCAGAACCCATCGGAAGATATCCCAAAAACCGAGGAGCGTGGAGTCCACCTGATGATCGAGAGCGCCGCCAGTCACAAGAGCGGCGATAAATAGGAATATAGGAGCAAGGATAAGGACCGATCCAACAGGATCCTCATACCATTCCTTGTGATCCAAACAGCAGTTCCCAATTTTGGCGCACGGACTCGTGAAGAGTCGTGTGAGGAAGTTCGGATATTGCCAGACCGTTGGATCGACCTTGCGCTCTTTGCGCGCGACTCGGATCAGCTGATCGAGCGCAGTCTTACTCTCCGTAGCTCTGACCAGTGTTCGTGTTCGTTGCGCGAGAGATGCCTGGCTCATGGAACCTCCGAAGCCGTCTCGGGTATGGAAGGACCAACGCTAAAAAGCGTCCAACGACCCTATCCCAATTTTTCGTTTTTGTCAATGCAGAATCGATGCATGATCATTCAATAAAATTTGCTCTATTTAGCCAAAATTCATAGATCAACCATTGACGCCTGACCTGTGGTTTTCTATACTGGTCGAGCTATTGTTTTGGACAGCAGAGCGGCACCAGACGTTTGGCCGGTATGGCTCTTGGTAAAAGAACCGTAAGCGGCATAATCTCTTGTCAGTTATCTCTACGAAATTTCATCGTATTTTCACCAAAATGGCCCTGGCGTTGTTAAACGCCATTCAATTTTTGATACGGAAGAGCGGATTTGTGATGAAACCAATTGCCAAGGCGCTTGGTTTTTTTATTTCCTTGATCGGCCGTTATATTTTGTTCCCGATTTATTCAGCGGTCGTCATCCTCAAAATCCGAATCAGCCGCGTTCTGCTTTCCGCTCGCGGGTTCTTTTTCCTAATTTTTACTAACCGTTACGTATTTCATGCGGCGTTACTGATCCTTTCCATCGCGACCATCGCATCCCAGCTTCAGACCAAAAACGCGACCGCTTATGACGCCGGACGCGGCACCATGCTCTATGCCCTTGTGACAAATGGGCAGGATGATGTGGTTGAAGAAAGCACACAAGGCGTTTCACTCGCAAAAAACGCGAATTACCTTGGAACCTCGACGATCGATGCGAATCCTGGAGTCGATTACGATTATGAACCGGCACAGAATCAGTCATCAGCTGATTTGACGGTTCCAGGAAGTATTTCGGTTTTGCCGCAAATTGAAACTCCGGGCTCGCTTGCGGAAACGCCGGTTCCGGCTCGCTCAAAAACCGAAACCTATGTGGTTGAGTCTGGTGATACGATTGCATCAATTGCGAGTAAGTTTGGCGTTAATGTCGGGACGATTCTTTGGGCGAACAATCTCACCGATCGGTCCACCATTCATCCAGGCGAATCGTTAAAAATTCCGCCGGTCTCTGGAGTTCTGCATCTCGTGAAGAAAGGAGATACGGTTGAAAAAATCGCGAATTTATACAATGCGGACGCAGAGGAAATTTATCGCGCAAATAATCTTGCCGATCATTCAACGCTCGCGCTTGGACAGGAATTGATTATTCCAGGCGGAGAGCCGCCAGCCCCGCCCGCGCCGCCGGCAAAACCAAAAGCGCCTACGGTAGCAATCAAATCAGATGTGCCAAAGACGTCGATTGCGGGCAAAACCTACGATCAATATCAGGAACTTACTCAGTCAGTTCCGGATACGCGCACCAAACCTCCGGACGAAACGGTCGCAAATCTACCGTCTGGAAAATTGCTCTGGCCCACACGGTCGCACACGATTAACCAATATTACGGTTGGTTCCATACGGGTATTGATTTGGATGGAGATTACACAGATCCTATTTATGCCGCCGAGGATGGAGTGGTGGAATCGGCTGGATGGAATAGCGGCGGCTACGGGTTGATGGTAATGATCGATCATCAAAACGGATTTAAAACGCGGTATGGCCATGCCTCTAAACTATTTGTCTCAGCAGGTGACCATGTAACGCGCGGACAGGTGATCGGGATGATTGGTACGACTGGACGTTCAACGGGAACGCACTTACATTTCGAAGTCTACGTGAATGAAAAACGAGTGAACCCATTGGGGTATATTAAATAAGGAACAAAGGAACACGCCGAAATCCGGCGTGTTTTGTTTTACCGATTGACGTAACGGCATTTTTTTGCCATGCTTCGCACGGCTTTTCATGGAGGAGCGCATGCAGACGATCAGATCGTCATCACCGCATTCCGTTCTGTTTTTCATCGCCGTTTCTCTTCTTGTACTCGCCGCAGGGCGTTCGATTGTTCATTTCTATGGGCGGTTCGAGACCAATGAGGCAACGCAGACGACCGCACGCCTGCAAGCCGAGAATCAGGCGCTTCGAACTCAGATTGAGGACGTGAAATTCGCAAATCAGAAACTCCAGGCGGAGAACGCCCGCCTGTATCGGATCGGCATGGAGGTGATCTTGTTTCAGGGTTCGGATATTGCCGATCTGGAAGCACGTTGCGGCCGGCCGCCGATCGCGGACATCCCGCCTGATCCGAATAAGCGCTAGCCAGAGGAATGAGCTTTTTTTCTCCCGCCATTTTGTGGCGGTTTTTTGTTCAAACCATCCGGCCAATGAGGATAAGAACCAGAAGGCTTTTTTGGGGCTTGACGCTGTTTTTGGTCAATGATATAGTTGCGGCGCAAAAACGAGGAAGGAAAATTTGGCCGGAGGTAGCCAATTTTTCTGGGAAATCCCATTTTATAATGAAAATTGTTCACAAAAAGTAGACAGATTCCTCTCCAAGGATTTTTTGGGGAGGTTTTGCTGTTTTGGCGCGACTCGCCTCGTTTAGTCGCGGCCAGCTTTCAAAAATTTATTCCTCAGGCGCGTTCTTCTTCTACACGGTCACCGTGAAACCCCGGCTGATGTTTCCTCCGTTTCGCTCACGCGTGGAACGATCCCGGTCTCGTTTGGAAAAGAATCCGTCTCATTTCCTCATCGCCCCATGTCCGCGATGCAATTTCGCCGGCAGACTCCAAAGGAGTTCGAGCGCCGTTATTTTACCGCCGCTCGTGATGCCATGGCGCTCCCGGATCTGATTGAGATCCAAAAGGCTTCCTACCGATGGTTTCTGGAAGAAGGAATAAGAGAATTAATTAAGGAGATCTCGCCGATTAAAGATTTTATCGGCCGTGATCTTGAGTTGCATTTTGTCGATTACTTTTTTGACGAGGCAAAATTCGACGAGAAAACTTCGAAAGCCAAGAATGTGAATTTCGAGGCGCCGCTTCGGGTTAAAATGAAATTGATCAATAAGCGCAATAACTCCGAAAAGGAACAGGAAGTGTATTTAGGCGATCTGCCGCTCATGACTGACCGCGGCACGTTCATCATTAATGGAATTGAGCGCGTGGTGGTTACGCAGCTGGTGCGTTCGGCTGGCGCGTTTTTTCTGGCTGAAGCGGTTCATGGCCGCCGGTATTATGGCGCAAAAGTTATCCCGAATCGCGGAGCCTGGCTGGAATTTGAAACAGACACGAATAACGTAATTTGGGTGAAAATTGATCGTAAGCGCAAAGTGGCGGCCACGTCGCTTTTGCGCGCATTTGGCATGGGTGAGGATGAATCGATCAAAGACTTGTTCAAAGATGTAGACGTGCATCCGTTGAACCACTATATCGACGCGACGCTCGCCAAAGATGCAGCAAAAAATGCAGAAGAAGGCTGTGTGGAAGTGTACAAGCGTATTCGTCCGGGTGATTTAGCGACACCGGATAATGCCCAGTCGCTTATTCATTCCATGTTTTTTAATTTTGATCGCTATGATTTAGGTTCAGTCGGTCGGTATAAATTTAATCAGCGGTTTGGTCTGCCTTCCGGTCATGAATTCGTGATGAAAGAAGAGAATCGCATTTTGACCAAAGAGGATTTGGTGCAGATTCTCCGCGAATTGATTCGTTTGAACATCAGCCAGGAAGAACCGGATGATGTTGATCATCTTGGAAATCGCCGCGTTCGAGCCGTTGGAGAATTAGTGCAAAGTCGATTTCGTATCGGATTGGCGCGTATGGAGCGTATTGTAAAAGACCGTATGTCTACGCTCGATATCACGGTGCTGAATCCGGCGAAATTGATTAATGCGCGTCCGGTGATTGGGGCAGTACGTGAATTCTTCATGAGTTCTCAGCTGTCGCAATTCATGGATCAGACCAATCCGCTTTCTGAATTGGAACATAAGCGCCGCCTTTCTGCGACCGGTCCGGGCGGACTGACGCGTGAACGCGCCGGGTTTGATGTGCGCGACGTGCACCGAACGCACTACGGCCGCATCTGCCCGATTGCGTCTCCGGAAGGTCCGAACATTGGATTGGTTGGCCACTTGGCTTGCTATGCCCGCATTAATGATTACGGTTTTATCGAAGCGCCGTATCGCCGTGTAAAGAGCTGGGCAAAAAATGACGGAAAAGACGGCGTCGGCGAGGAACTTCGTGCCGATGTGCGCGATGGAGAAGGAAAAATTGTCGCCAAAGCGCAAGAAACGATTGATAAAAAATCCGCCGAACAGCTGAAAAAAGTTTCGATTGATAAATTGCCAGTCGTCCCGCGCGTCACAAATGAAATTGTGTATTTGAACGCTTTTACCGAAGAGCGCGGAACCACGGCTCCAGCCACAACGCCAATCGGGAAAGATGGACGATTCTTAGTTGAGCGCGCCAGTGCTCGTAAAAACGGAGAACCGACGATTGTTGATGTGTTTGAAATTGATTATGTGGATGTCTCGTCAAAACACATTCTTTCTATCGGCACGTCGTTAATTCCGTTCGTGGAGCATGATGATGGTCACCGCGCCCTCATGGGAACGAACATGCAGCGTCAGGCATTGCCGTGTGTTAAACCGGATGCTCCTATTGTCGGAACGGGCGTCGAACGCCGGGCCGCGATTGATTCCGGCCATACGATCATCGCGCCGGATGATGGCGTGATTGTTTCGGTTTCCGGAAAACATATTGAATTACAGACGGCGGATAAAGAAATTCGCCGGTATGATCTGACCAAATTCCAGCGATCGAACAGCTTAACCTGTATTAATCAGCGGCCGGTCGTGACCAAAGGTCAAAAAGTCTATGCAGGAGAAGTTTTGGTAGACGGCACGGCCTGTCAGCGGGGTGAACTTGCGCTTGGGCAAAACCTGCTCTGCACGTTCTTAAGCTGGGATGGCTATAACTACGAGGACGCCATTATTTTAAGCGAACGTCTGGTTCAAACAGACCGATTTACCTCGATTCATATTGAAAATTACACGTTAGATGTGCGCGACACCAAGCTTGGTCCAGAAGTCGTCACGTCTGATATCCCGAACGTCTCCGAAGAAAAACTGCGCAATTTGGATGAGCAGGGAATTGTGCGCATTGGCGCGGAAGTGAAATCCGGCGACATTCTCGTTGGCAAAATCACACCAAAAGGGGAAACCGATCTTTCGGCAGAAGAAAAACTTTTACGGGCAATCTTTGGTGAAAAGGCACGTGATGTGCGTGATTCTTCCCTTTATTTGGAACATGGAGAAAAAGGAAAAGTGCTGAATGTGAAGATCTTTTCACGTGAAGCCGGTGATAAGCTGCAGCCAGGCGTCCTTCGCCAGATCGTTGTTTCG
>DASTLG010000013.1:0-4600 GCA_035715245.1 Patescibacteria group bacterium | reverse complement strand
CACAGAAGCGGTCTGGCGATTAAGCGGCCGACGCCAGTGTTCCGAATGCCGTTCTATTTTTCACGTTTCAGAAGTGCCAGGAATTGATGATAAATGTTCGGTCTGCGGTCATGCGCTTACAAAGCGGAAAGATGACGAGGAAAAAACGATTTTGAGCCGATTAGCCACCTATCATTTTATGACGGAACCGATCGCCGCCTATTATCGTCAGCGCGGCGTTCTGCTTACACTGAATGCCGAACAGCCGATTCAGTTATTATTCGAGGAACTTGTGAAAAAGATGGCAAAACTTGGCTTTGTAGCATAAGATGGGTTGACCTATGTCTTTAATTAAGACGCCGGCGGAAATCGCATCTCTTCATGAAGGCGGAGAAATTCTCTCGCGTATTTTGCGTGAGTTACGAAGTTTGTGTGTTGCTGGTGCTAAAACAGATGAATTAGATGCGATTGCGCGACGCCGCATGGCAGAAGCTCATGCGCGTCCGTCATTTTTAGGATATCGGATGGGCCGCGGACCGGCTTTTCCAGGGGCGGTCTGCATTTCGGTTAATGAAGAAGTTGTCCATGGATTGCCGATGCCGCGACGGACGATTAAAAACGGAGATGTTGTTGGACTCGATATCGGTCTTTGGTACAAGGATTTGGCAACAGACATGGCGACGACGGTTATTGTCGGCAAAGTCGGAACAAAAGAGCAGAATCTTGTTTCTGATACGCGGCAATCACTTCTTGAGGGTTTACGGGCAGTCCGGGCAGGTCATTATGTGAGCGACATTTCTGCGGCGATTGAAGATTATTTAAAGCCGATGAGTTATGGAATCGTCAAAGACTTGGTCGGGCATGGAGTGGGTCACGCAACCCATGAGGAGCCACAGATTCCAAATTATCGAGAACCGAATGCGCCAGACGTTCTTTTAAAAAAGGGAATGGTCCTCGCGATCGAGCCGATGGTAACGCTTGGAACCTGGCGCGTAAAAGGATTAAGTGACGGTTGGACAATCGTAACGGCCGATGGAAGTCTTTCCGCGCATTTTGAGGTAACCATCGCGGTAACGGAAAGTGGGTATGATTTGATTACTCCATGGCCTGATGTTTAAAAAGACCTGATTTCTCAGGTCTCTTGGTTTGGTCTCGGCGTTAAAATTTATCATCATCGTCCTTCTGCTCTGGTTCCTGATCTCCGATAATTGGTAGATCTTTATCCTCATCCTGATTGCCGTAAGTGACAACTGACCCCGAATCGTAGTCGGTTTTTTTATCTTTTCCGAGTTCTACACGCCCAAATTCCTCGCCGTTTCCATAAACAACCGAATACTCATGTCCGTCTGATTTTTGTTCTTCCAGTTTCGAGGCTGAATCCTTTTCTGAAATATCTTTATCAATACGGATTTCGGGACGATCAGATTTCTCCTCGTTGTCATTTGAGGGAATCCAGGTGCCGATGCCCTCTGGCGGTTTTGGAAACGGGGGCTCTGGTTGAAAATAAGCCATAAAATTAAAATATAAAGCTTTTCTCCCTTTGTTATAATGGGCGCGTTAGGAGTTGTAAAGTTCAATTGCCCGGATTTCGCCCAAGTCGTATGATGTTGTTTGATTTTTATGAAACAGGATTCGTTTATTTTGACCCTGGATCTTGGAACGACGGCCATCAAAGCGATTGTTTTTGACAAACATTTGAAACAGGTGGTCCGTGTTGCCAAAGAAATGCATGAATCCCGGCCAAGGCGCGGGTGGGTTGAGCAAGATCCGGGCGAGATGCTTAGACTGGCGAAATTCGTTTTACAGCGAGCGGTAAAAGAAAGCGGATTTCATCCGGCTTCTTGTCATGGCCTCGGCATCGCCAATCAGCGGGAAACGACGATCCTTTGGAATAAAAAAAACGGCCGGACGGTTTATCCGGCTATTGTATGGAAAGATAAACGAACGAAATCGCTTTGCCGCAAATTACGCCGGCATGAAGCAGAGGTGCGAGAAAAAACAGGTTTAATCATTTCGCCGTATTTTTCCGCGCCGAAGATTCAATGGGTTTTAGAACAATGTGAAGAGGCAAGGCAATTAGCGGCAAAAGGACAATTGCTTTTTGGAACGGTAGATTCATGGATTTTATGGAATCTTTGTGAAGGTCGTCCTCATGTGACCGATCAAACAAATGCGAGTCGAACGCTTCTCTACAATATTCGGACATTTGGATGGGATACGGAACTTTTATCATTATTTCGGGTTCCAGAATCGATTTTACCTTCTGTGTTGCCCTCTCAAGCCGCGTTCGGTTCTTTAAAAAAGGGGATTCTTGGGTCTGCGATCCCGGTAAAGGCAGTTATTGGAGATCAGCAGGCAAGTGTCTATGCAGCAATTTCGGCAGAAACACCAAGTAAAAACGCGACAAAGGTGACGTTTGGAACAGGAACGTTTATTGCGCAAACGCTGGATAATGGATTTTCTTTGCAAAAGGATTTTTTTACGACGCTTGCCCCGGGAAAACATGGACCGATTTACATCGCAGAAACAAAGATCGACCATGGCGGACTTGAAGCGGAACCGATTCTGCACCAGCCGAAAAAACTGGAACGGTTTTTTTTCCATTTAGCGCGGCATGTTGATCGAGCTCTTAAGAAATTGCCGGTCAAACCGCATAGAATTGTTGTTGATGGCGGCGTAAGCCGTGACGGAATTTTGCCGTCTATTCAGGCTTCGGTTTCGAAGATTACGGTTCAGCATCTTCCGATTTTTGACGGCACTTCATACGGAACCGCCCTTCTCGTGCGTGACGTTCAGAGAAAAAGTTGATGAAGCGTTTCGATCGAAGTCAGCTTTTGGCTGTTTGGAAATGTATATTCGTTTCTGTTTAAGAAAATAAACCCACAGCCGGCGGCCTCAGCAAAGAGCGCGTCTTCCATGCCATTTCCTATGTAGAGCGTTTCTGACGCCTGCTCGCCTAATTTTTTTAACGTATCGTGCATGCCGTCTGGGGCCGGCTTTTCCCTGAATCCTTCATCGTGGATCGAACAAATGTGGTCGAATTCGATTGAACCTAATTTTTCCAGCTCGGCCTTAGCAATTGAAGCTGGCGAACCGGTGATTACGGAAATTTTTTTCCCTAGAATTTTAAGCCTACCTAACGCGTTTTTCACATCTGGATATGCCGTGGTGAACTCGGCGCGTCTTACGGGCGGGTCGACTTCTCGAAACCTTTGCCAGAATTTTTCTGGGTCAATGCGGAATTCCTCTTTGATGATTTTGGATCGGCCGATTTCGAACCAAAAACGATCAATTGATTCTGGATCGTCACAGGATCCGCCAAGCTCCTTGATGATGGGCGGAATAATTTGATGTCTGTATTCTGCTCGCGTTCCCACAAGGGTTCCATCAAGATCAAATGAAATATGTGAATAGCCTTCAATCATGGGAACAGACTATACCGTACGGATTTACAAAAAGAAAACCCCTGGTCTTGAACCAGGGGCCTCTTCTTTAAAATTGCGGCATTTGGAGACTTGGTCCGCTTGGGCCTTGGCCCATTAACTGATCAACATTTGGATTTTGGTCTATTCCAAGCGCGTCCCCAAAATCCATTCCGTGCTGCATCAAGTCTTCCATGGTACTCATAAAATCATCACTGCCGACATCCATTCCCTTTAAATTTGCAAACGCCTGCTTCATTTCACTCAAAATTTGTTCTGCTTCGCTTGTGTCTTTTCCGGATTTTTTCAATTTTGCAATGGTCTGATCCGCTTGTTTGAGCTGACGCGTGAAATCAGAGAAGAATTTCTTTGAATTTTTTACGGCGCTGACTCGCTGAATGATTCCTCCAAAATCATCGAATTTATTAAAGATGTCATCCTGAATCGTCGAGTCAAGATCATCGATATTGCCGTCTTTGAGCATCTGGTCGACATTTGCCCGGGCGTCCTTAATGCCCTGGATGAGGGCATCTCCTTCCGCAATGGTCGAGTTCGCTTCTTCGGGAGCGCCTTTCTTTGCTCGTGCCCACTGAGTCTGAATGTTTTTTATCGAGCGGTCGACTTGCTTAAGCATTTGCGGGATACGGCTCAGCATGTCCACTCGTTGACGGCAGTCATTTATGGTTTGGAAATTATCACCCATACTTTGCGGGTCTACATTGTTTGCATCCTCAAAACTCTGCGCGTTTTTTATGGAATCAATGATTTGCTGGACCTCATTCATTGCTTGTGTGCAGTCATCCGGAATGGCAATCCCTTTTTTTGCCTGTTTTGTGAAATACGTTTTCATCTGATTGAGCTGTTTCTCTGCCTGCTTCATTCCTTTCTGCATACGCGCTAGATTCTGCGCGTCCATTTTCCGCTGTTCTTCTTCATTCGGTCCTTGATTCTGATTGCCTGGTCCTTGCGGCATCATTCCTTGCCCTTGGCGCGGCGGTTGTTGATTTTGATCTTGCGGCGGCTGCCAGCCTCCGGGAACGGGTGCGCCTTGATTTGGCTGCTGATCGCCTGGTTCAACTGGCGGCTGCCAGCCTCCAGGAACCGGCTGTTTATCAGGATATTCTTTTTCGCCCGGTCGAAGATCGCGAACACAACCCAATCCCTCGGCAAAGTGCATACCAGATCCGCATTGGGGCGGA
>DASTLG010000012.1:0-11399 GCA_035715245.1 Patescibacteria group bacterium | reverse complement strand
CCTAAATCGTGACAGAGAGCCCCAATCATGACTTCCAATTTTTCTTCCTCGGTTAAGGTGAAATTTGTTTTTCGGATCAGCTTTGCAGCAGAATCAATCACTCTCATGGTGTGATTCCAAACGTCTCCTTCTTTGTGCCAGGCGGGCTCCTGTTCAGTTCCGACGAGTGCACGCAATTCCGGATAATGCCGATCAATCATGCCGAGTTCGCGCATGAGTTCAAAACCGACCGATGGTTTTTTTCCTTTGAGAAGCAATTTTCGGATTTCTTCAGAAATTCGTTCTGATGAAAGTCGCGGATCCAATTGTTCAGATAAAACGTCAATGAGACGCGTGTCACGGTTTGAAACAAAACGACTCGTCAAAGAGATGATTTCCTCCGGATTTGCTTCAAATTGAGAAACTGCCTTAAGAATTTGGTCAGGCGAAGCGGGGAAATCGAAATCGTGAATAAATTTTCGGAATGCGTCTTTTGAAATTTCGTGTTTCGCGGCCAGGTCCGAGAATTCTTTTTCGATGAGCTGTTCTAATTCTTTTTCAATATGTCGCGGCGGCAGGTCTGGATTTAATAGCTGGCAGATTTCTTTTGCTGTCTGGACCGGAATGGCCAATTCATTTTTTGGATCGGTTTCGCCTCGCTTCACCATTTCCTGCATGAGTTTTTTGCTTTCCGGATCGGCCGTGAGATTCATTCGGCCGCAGAATTGAATTCCGCGATAAACGCGCAAGGCGTCATCTTGGAAGCGCTTTGCATCGGTTACGCGCAAAATACCGTTTTCGAGATCTTGAATGCCGCCGAACTCATCGATGATCTCGCCGGTCAGCGGGTCAGCGGCAAGCGCATTCATCGTAAAATCACGACGGCGCGCCGCTTCTTTAATATTCATGCCCGGGTCGCTTTTTGTGGTGAATCCAGTATGGCCTTTTCCGGATTTTGATTCGCGGCGGGGGAGAGAAACATCAAAATCAAGCCCATTCCCGAGATTAACTTTAAGAATCCCGAATGCTTTTCCCACCTTGTTTACCTGATGAGGAAAATGCTGATCGAGAATGCTTTCCAGTCGATCCGGACTGACGCCGTACACTTCAATGTCCGCGTCTTTCGGCGCGAGCCCGAGAATCGCATCACGGACAAATCCGCCAACAATAAGGGCGCGCGGTTCCCAATTTGGATGTTTTGGATCTGTTGGCAGGGCTTTTATTCTGGCGGCTAAAATACCTGCGGCTTCAAGCAGACGTTTGTCCTGAGCTAAAAATCGTTCACGATATATTTCGATGTTCCCGTGTTCCTTTGGCCGCTCGTTCATGCCAACCTATGATATTATTTTTTGAGCATCTCATCCAGCAAAGCCAAGGCTTGTTCACGTGTTCGAATTATGCCCTGATCTCTTGCCTCTTCAATTTTTTTGACCAATTCTCCGATTTTTGGACCGGGTTTCAACCCTCTGGCGAGCAGATCGCGGCCTTGGACGAGCGGTTTGACCGGTTCTTGATCAAGCTGATGTTCATGCACGACTTGGGAAAAGAGTTCGCCTTCTTCGTATGGACGTGTGGCTACTTCCGGCAGATCGCGCCCGCGTGAATCCGCTTCGGCCACGGCTAATAACACACGCCAGGAAAGCGGATAAATTTTTTTCAATAATTTTCGAACCGCATTGGCGTACTGATCGCGCGTGATGATGCCTTGGGCGAGTTGGATGGAAAATGCGCTCGGCTTTAAATGCTGGCTGGCCGCCATGGTTGCCGCATGAAGGACGATATCGCCAAACATCCATTTTTCTAAAAGCGCTTTTGCGGGTTCAATGCCAGCTTCTTCGTGTCCAAGAGAGCGAATGCGTGGAATACCGTGTTTTTCACCCATTTGGGTCGTCGCCGGTTTACCAAGATCGTGGCAAAGCGCGCCAATGATCACTTCAAGCTTTTCTAAATCGGTGAATTGGCGGTCTTTTCTGCGGATGATATTTGCCGCGGCGTCTACAACCATCATGGTATGGATCCAAACATTCCCTTCCGGATGCCATTCGGGTTCTTGCGGGGTGGTTTGAAGGTTGGCGAGCATGGGATAGTCTCGCGCTATCACGCCAAGTTCTGACGCAAGCTCAAATCCAATGGAGGGCCGTTCAGCTTTAAGCAAAAGTTTTTTTATTTCATCCGAAATTCGTTCTTTTGAGAGCTGGTCAAGATCGCCCTTTTCCACCATGCTCTTCATAAGAGCAAAGCTCGTTTCTTCAATAGCAAATGTGAATCGTGCCGCAAATTGAATGGCGCGATAAACCCGAAGCGGATCTTCGATAAAGGTTTTTGGATCAACCACGCGCAGGATTTTTCGCTGTAAATCCGCTTTGCCTAAATAGGGATCCAACATTTCTTCCGTCAATGGGTCGCATGCGATCGCGTTAATCGTAAAATCACGCCGGCGCGCCGCTTCCAGGTGGGAAAGATTTGGATCGCTTTCAATCAAAAAACCCTTGTGGCCGTTCCCTTGTTTCGTTTCGCGTCGAGGAATAGCAATATCGATATCCATCCCTTCCTTTATGGGTATTTTGAGGACGCCAAAGGCGCGGCCGGCTTCAATCACGCGCCCGGGAAAAAGAGTTCGGAGTAATTGTTCGAGTTCTGTCGGTTCCACACCATAGATTTCAAGATCTGCATCTTTTGATTCGATTTCGAGCAAGGCATCACGTACAAATCCGCCAACAAGCAGAGCGCGCGGTTTTTGTTTGTAGGCCGGATTTTTCGGTAAACGGTTAATCGTTTCGGCGATTTTTTTGACGGCCTTAAGCAGTTCCGGATTTTGCGTGGAGAACAGGGTCGCTTCTCTTTTTTTTCGTTGCATGTTTGGATGGTAGGGGTGAAAAAATCACCTGTCAATGCAGACAGCTGGACGCGGAAGGTGGTTTTTGATAATTAAATGGGCACCTAGGAGGTGACACGTGCCGGAACGGAATGATGGTGTGATTCCCCGTGAGTTAATCAAGTTTGAGGACGGTCTTGTTTTGGACTCAAGGGCCAAGATCCTCCTCCAGACAGAAGTTTATTTGGAGGATGGTATCTATCAGGTCGCCTTGCTCTTTTGTCATCCGGAGGTATCGCTTGGCCCGATCCGTTTGTGCTTGGAAGGCGTCCTTTCTTTACGTGCGTTTTGTTTACGGTTTTCTCTAGATCCGAATCAACTCAGTTCCGTTTCGTCGTTCTTTGGCGCGTTGAACGGCGCCGCGTTGAGCGAAACCTTTCCTGAGCTCTTGGGAAAGGAAATCTTGTACGCCATAGGCGGAGGATTTGAAACACCAACTGGCAAACTGAACTTTTCGACGGATTCGTACTCGATTCATGTGGAGTTGGAGGTCTTTAACAGACGTGTGGGGACAACGATTCCGCGAGGATCTCAGCTTGCGCGCCTGTTCGTGTGCAAGGATTGGAAGGAAAGCAAGAAGAGCGAAAATAACGACTAAGTAGAACTTGCGGCTCATGTGAGTCGCTTTTTTTATTCGGAAGCTATTGACTTTTTGAATTATATTTTGTATGTTCGTAAGCCTTGTTCATTGAAATTGGAGGCGGATCATGACCATCGCGGCCGAGGAAGAAGCAAGAAGAAATGCCAGCGGGTTTCGGTTTGCCTATCAAGTGCTCTCGCGAGATTTGTGCGCGGCTGCCTTGAAAAAATCAAACGATCTGGCACGAGCTGAATACGAAGCCATGAGTCCGGAAGGAAGGGCTGCGCTCCACTCCGGTGTTCTGGCGCTTTTGGGTTCGGAATTCAAAACCGTAGACGTGCCAGCCAACGCAGGCGAGGAGATCTTCTGCCCTACCGAAGAGGAGACGGAAAATTTTCGCCGTCTCTTCTCTCAAAGGTGGCTGGCCACCCTGATCTCTGTGCGGCGATACGTTCCTCGGGGTCAATCGATCGAGCTTGCCGAGAATCTTTGGCCGCGGAAGTCGATGCAGGAGCTGTCTGGGCTTCCTGGGAATCGAATGACGTGGATCGGGTACTGCTATCATCAACTCCGGAATGATCTCGCTGATCAGACGATTGTGGCTGAGCTCATGGACGGATACGGCGCCGCGATGCGAGCCGAAGTCGAGAAGCGTGGCACGCTCGAATGTTCAGCTGAGGTAACGATTCGCAAGACGGAAAACGGCTACGAAATCGTGTAGACTTTCTCCCTGATGGGCCAAGCCTGTCAGGGGATTTTTGTTTCAAATTAATTTAGCGATCGCTTTCTTGAGTTCGGGAATTCCTTGTTTTGTTAGGGCAGAAACAAATTGCGGTTTTAAATGTCTGAATTTTTTTTTGAGCGAAACAGCGTCTTTTTTTGAAAGGGCATCAATTTTATTGAAAACAAAGAGGCGCGGTTTTTCATCTACACGCAGATCGTGGAGGATTTTTTCTACTTCCTCGAGTTTTTGCGGAAGATACGGATCAGAGGCATCAACGATTTGAAGGACGGCATCGGCATCAATGGTTTCGTCGAGCGTTGAACGGAACGCATCGATTAATTGCGGAGGAAGGTCCTGAATGAATCCGATGGTGTCTGAGAGAAGAATTTTTTGGCTGTGAACGGGTCCTGTCGTCGGAATCACCCCATGCGTGCTCGTCACTGCGCGCGTCTGGGGGCCCCATTCCGACGTCACCCGTTCACTTTCACTTGATTCATGCGGGATGTAGAGCTTGTCGACACGTGTGTCGAGGGTGGAGAAGAGGACGTTCGCGACGTAGGCGCTTTTGTGGGTGAGCGCATTTAAGAGAGAAGACTTGCCGGCATTGGTATAGCCGATAATAGAAACGGTTTTTAGTCCAATACGGTCGCGGTGTTTTCGGTGATTAGCACGGGACACGGCAATTCGTTCGAGCTCGCGTTTTACCTGACGTTCCTGCTCAGCGAGATGGCGCCGCATAATTTCGGTGTTTGTCTCGCCGACTCCGCGCGTTCCAATGCCCCCGGTTTGCTGCATAAGTTCAAGGCCCATGCCGAAAATGCGCGGTCCCATGTGCCTGATGGCTGCCAGTTTTATCTGTAATTTTGCCTCAGCGGTTTTTGCATGCTTATCAAAAATTTTGAGAATCAAATCTACACGATCCCACACATGTAAAGCAGAGCGATTCTGTTTTGGACTCGATTTTCGAATCCACTCTTCGATTTCAAACAGCTGCTTTGGTTTAAGCAGGTTATTGATGATGAGTAATTCGGCCTTTTCTTGTGCGGCTAATTGAATAATTTCATTCAGTTTTCCTGAACCGATATACGTTCGGTAATCCGGCGTACTTCGTTTTTGAAAAAGTTTCACCACGACAATTCCGCCATAGGTTTTTGTCAGGGCATCTAATTCCAACAATCGCCGTTCAGCGGTTTGTTTATCGAGCTGCGGCGGAATAATGTCGATTAAAATGGCACGCGGGGCGCGTGTAAGTTGATTCATTTAGTAAAAAGCCGTTTCGCGACCTGCAGAATATCTTCTTTGATCAAGTCGGCTTCCAAACGGCGGTTTATCATAGCGATCGTCGTTTTCGGAAACTCAAGCTCAAGCGGATGGAGAATGTCGGCCGGCATAATCATATCGATATAGGTGACATCGCGATTTTCTAGTTCCTTCGAAAGCGCCTCGGCAATATGCTTGATAAGGACATTTAGATGATGCTGCTTTTCTTTTTGTTCAGGCTGTCCGACGGATTCCGCGCTGCTCATAAACGAACCCTCATTATCGCTTTTCAGCTCATGAGGAACGGTGAGGTGAGCAATTTCGGAAATTTCATCCTCATGCGCAAACCAAATCTTTGCATGGACATGATCAGCTAAGACAAGGAGGGTTGGATGAATGAAATGTTGTATTTGTTCAGGTAAACGCATAGCGCGCGGGTTAAGCTCATGAATTCAAATCAATATTCGTTCCTCCCTATTTCAGCGCAGGATCAATTTTTTCACAAATCCTTCAAACGGGCAGACAAAATCCTTGTTTGCATCAAGACAGGCGTGAATGGATGCTAAAAGCGGGGCTTGGACGCGAGTCGCTTTCACCATTTTTATTGCGAGCTTTGTCGCGCTGATCCCTTCCACAGTTGTAAGACCGAGTTCTTTCGGGTCCTTGGTTTTGGCGCCTACAAGCCGTTCGCCATAGCTGCGATTGCGGCCATGTGAAGAGAATCCGGTTACAACTAAATCACCGACGCCCGCGAGTCCGTATGCTGTTTCTTGTTTGGCGCCGAGTTTTGTCAGGACAAGGCTCATTTCTTGAAGGGCGACGGTTAAAATTAATGCTTTGGCATTGGTAGGGAATTTAAGACCATCGCACATACCAAGGCTGATGGCATAGGCATTTTTGAGTGCGGCCGCAAGACCGACACCTTTTACGTCCTTCGAAAGCGCGACTTTTACATTCTCACTTTGCAATAACTTTTTTACAATTGTTTGTGATCGCAAATCTTGGCTTGCGACAATAAATCCGGTCGGTGATTGGGAAGAGAGATCCTGAGCAATGGCCGGACCGCCGACAACGCAAATTCGTTTTTTAATAATGGCTGGCAATCGGGCGCTCAGAATGGGCGGGAGGAATGTTTTTTCATCCAATCCTTTGCTGATATTCACCAGGATTGTTTTAGGTGAAAGGGAAAGAGCAATCTCGTTTATGGTTTGCGCTACGCAGTGCGAAGGAAGCACGACAAAAATAACCTCCGCTTTTTCGATTGCCGTTTTCAGCTCCGTTGTTGCCGTTACGTGAGAAGCGAATTTTATTCCCGGAAGATACACCGTGTTTTCGTGTTTTTCATTGATGGCCTGAATGACATTTTGATCAATATCAAATAGGCGAATGGGACGTTTATGGCGTTCTAGTTGTTTCGCAATCGCTGAACCCATGGCGCCGGCGCCGAGAATGGCAATGGAAGACATAGAAAAATTAAAAAAGAATAGACCGAGTATAAAGGATGGGCTGATTGAAAGAAAGCCTGACCTGACCTGATTGACCGGATTAGTGTTTTTTGCCATGCTCGCGAAAGAGGAAGGAGGCAATCGTGGCTGATTCAAAAAAGCGGAAATCCACGCTCAAAGAGCGGCTGTTCAAAAGTTTCAGGAAGGCAAAGAAAATTGAGCCGCCGGCAGATGCTGCGGCCGCTGGCCTGGTTTTGAGAGACTTCATCATCGCGCGTCTGGAAATGCGGCGGGAATACGACGAGGCGAAGAAAGAAATCGGGCTGATTCTCGGGCGTTTGCTGAAGTATTTACGACCAAAAGGCCGAACCGTGTTTGCGCTGGCGCAGACTCTGCAATTGTTTGCCGAACAGCAGCGCCCATTTCTCGCCAGCGGAAAGACCATCGCGCTCGCAACCGGCACGCTCTCGTGGCGTGAAACGCCTGCGGGTCCGGAAGCGAGAATCCATTCACGGCCAAAAGCGATCGCGTGGCTCTGGTCTCGTGCGCACAAAGATCCAATGTATCGCGATCTGCTCAAAATCGATCTGAACGAAGCGGCTCTGCGCAGCCACCCGGAACTCGCCAATCAGATTCCGGGCGTAGAAATCGTTGAGCGCCAAACCGAAGAACGGTTTTATCTTGAAGCCGATGGGGAGAAGCTCACGCTCGACAAGTTGTTTGCCTTTCTCGATTTCAAATTGTTCTGATCAAATATTCCCGTCGGTTCTCGGCGGGATTTTTTTTATCAATTTCCAAACCGCACAGGTTCGTGTTTTATTTCCTCAATATCTTTAAAGAGCAGACATCGATCAATTTCATGGTGCTCCAGACAGCGCGCCTCATAGGTGATGTCATCTTGTGATTCTTCAACCACGACCCGAGGATCATCGACCGGAACGGGTTTCCCATTTCTTAGACGCTGGGTGCGTGTCGCATTGTATTGATGACAAACACTGCAAACGGCACGCAGTCGCTGAACGATGGTTTCCGGTAATGCCATAAGCGCCGCGGCGGTTGGGAATAGCTGTCCGCGGAAATCTGTATCCAGACCTGAGACCAAAATCGTTTTTCCTTTCCGTAGTTCAGATTCTAAAATTGAGACAAGTCCTATGGGAAAGAATTGGAGTTCATCGATTCCGATAACGGCTTTTCCAATCATGGCGCGCTCGATTGCCAGCAGATCATCTGCAGGAACCGCGACTCCGTCGTACAGCAAGCCTGAACGTGATTGGACTTTTTCTGTCCTCGTATCCATGCTCGGTCGAAGGCAGGTCATGGGAATCCTTTGTTCGCGAAAGATATGCAAATGACGGACGAGCTCAAGGGTTTTTCCGCAGCACATGGGTCCGGTAAAAAAGGTGAGCGAGCCTTGATTGGAAGTAAGAAAAGGAAGAGTCACCATACGTCGAACCCAAGAATAGCACAGAGGAAAATAGACGTCCTTGTGCAAAGGTTTTTCATTGACAATTGAGTCATTTTTGAGTACAAAAATGGAGCTAGGCTGTTGGGGGAGAAGGAGAGAATGATGGCTCATTCACAACTGGACTCCGTGTCCATTCGTCGGTCGGCGAGTCGAGTTCTGATTCAGATAGGCGGAACGGAAGATGTAAACCGTCTGGACGGTATGTCTGTCCGCCTGTTCGTGCGCGGGCATCGCCTGCGCAAGACGGTTTCCGGTTCTATCCGGCGAATCATGAAGCCGGAGTCAGATTCGGTGTTCGAGTTCGTTCCGATTCCAGAACATGATCGAGCGCACCTACTCGCCGGTTCGGATTCGGAAACTCTGACCCGTGTCCACTCGGTACAGTTCTGCTGGAGGCGCGGCGCTTCCAAACGTATTTTGAATTCCCATTACAACGGCCCGGGCGAAAAACCCCGGCCTTCCCGCGATGGGTAAGGACCCTGCCTTGGAGGAAATGATGTCGGCCCAACTCTTACGGCTCCCGTATACGGATCAAACGTTCTTTTATCGAATTGCTCGCATTACGGCAGAGATCGTTCAGGGGCCGATTCCGAAGAAGGTCGTTGACGAAGAAAGGGACGAAGACGTTCGCAGTGAACTTGGCGGGTTGAGCGGAAAACGGTTTCAGCTCAGTATCGAAATCGACGACTGCCTGCCCCAGGAGTGGTTCCGCGAATCGATCGACTATGTTGATTTGATTCGCGATGACGGCCAGAGGATCCGGTGTAAAACCGGGCTCACGTACTTCCATGACGAGAAGTACGTGATTCCGCTCGTCGCGGTTGAACAGGGTCGTCAATTGATCCGTATTTTTGCCGGCGCGGAAAACCTGGTCCCTTTGTATGAAGTAATGTTTGTGACAAAGGAAGGAAACGAAGGAGTCTTTGAGGTTGAGAACAGTTTCCGGAGGGCTCGAGAACGGAATCTGGGTCCTCACAAACTGGAATAAATCAGCTCTGCGCCAGACGCGTGCGTCCGGCGTTTTTTATTTATGATATGTTTTGCCGATTAAAATTGTTTCTGCTCGATACAGCTGCTCCAAAAGGAGGATTCTCGCCAGGATATGCGGAACTGTTTCTCGGCCAAACGAGAGAAGGAGATCGGCTTGATTCCGGACGGATTCATCCAAGCCCCAGGAACCGCCTAGGAGAAAAACGACCGATCGACCGCTGTCTGACCATTTAGCCAGCTCACGGCTAAAATCCATCGAGGAAAAATTTTTGCCAGCCTCATCGAGAGCGATGATGACCGCTCCTTTGGGAATCCGCTGGAGGAGTTCGGAACCTTCGACAGCTTTCGTTCGAATTTGGTCTGGCTTTGCTGACCCGTGGTGTCCCTCCTTGAGCTCTATCATTTCAATTTTAGCAAAAGGAGAAAGCCGTTTTAGATAGGACGCGAGCGCTTCGCTCTGCCAAGATTCTGTCGGTGAGCCGATCGCGCGAATCAGGAAGTGATGCATAAGCAAAAAACCTTGAAAAAATGGGGCTTGACAGGGTTACTGAGTTTTTATACACTTCTGGCACTTAAACAAACCATCTCCCAGGAATCAGGATGAATCTAGCACGGGAGCACTGGAGAATCTATGAGCGACTCCCTTTCTGCGAGATTTATCTCGCCAATCGGCTAAGCCACGAATTCTCCGGAATCCGTTCGCTTGGCCTCCGGGCCAAGCGATTTTGTTTCTAAGCGATCGACGTTCTTTTATCCACCCATTCAGTTTGAGCCAGACAGTGATCGGTGTCGCGTTCCGCGTGCCTTCGATCAGTGTCCGTCTCTTTGCAGATGAGAGGGTCGGCATGGTCTTCGACAACAGAAGAAAATCAGTATCAATATGTGCAAGGCAAACGCGCGGCTTGCAAAAGCCGTGCGATTCAACACACATTGCAATTAAAATAAGCGTAAGAAAAATACACCTTATAATATATCTGCTGTCTGGTCGATCATTTGCGATCGAATATCCAGATGGCCGAAGCACGTAAGGGCGTACGGTGGATGGCTAGGCAGAAGTGAGCCGATGAAGGACGCGGCAGCCTGCGATAAGCCTCGGGGAGGTGGCAAGCAACCTTTGATCCGGGGATGTCCGAATGGGGTAACCCCTTTGCATAAAGTGCAAAGACTGAACATCTGAATACATAGGATGTCAGAGGGAACCTGGGGAAGTGAAACATCTCAGTACCCAGTGGAAAAGAAAAAAATAAACGCAGACTTCTTTTCTCACTCGATCTTTATTGGTCGGGACGAGAAAAGATGTCTGCATCATTCCCTTAGTAGCGGCGAGCGAACCGGGAGCAGTCAAAACCTTTATTATTAACTTCGTATACCGAGTTGGACGCAAGTTTAACCGCGGGTATGGAGGGCGAACTTGGGTTATCGTAATAAAGGGGTTGCGGGACGGAGCAGGCATTTCCCAAGAGATGCGAGATGAAGAGTGATGTTAATCGAATCTGCTGGAAAGCGGAGCCAAAGACGGTGATAGCCCGGTAGGTGAAAACAAAAGCTCTCATTTGTTCCAGATCCATAGTACTATGGGGCTCGAGAAACCCTGTAGGAAGCAGCCACGACGATGTGGCAAGACTAAATACTCCTTCTGACCGATAGTGAACAAGTACAGTGATGGAAAGCTGAAAAGCAGCCCGGGAGGGCGATGAAAGAGTTTCTGAAACCGTACGCTTACAAGGAGTTGGAGCCCCGATCTTGATCGGGGTGACAGCGTTCCTATTGAAGAATGAGCCGACGAGTGTGCTATACGTCGCTTGGTTAAGCCCCTGCGGGGGCGAAGCCATAGTGAAAGCGAGCCTGAATAGGGCGCGGCCAGCTTTGCTGGCCAATGTGGCGTATACACGACCCGAAACCCGGTGATCTAGCCATGACCAGGATGAAGTGCCGAGAAATCGGCATGGAGGTCCGAACCCACGAGCCGTGCGACACTCGGGGATGAGTTGTGGCTGGCGGTGAAATTCCAATCGAACTGGGTGATAGCTGGTTCTCCCTGAAATAGATTTTGGTCTAGCGCTGATACAAAGCATGGTGGA
>DASTLG010000011.1:0-1561 GCA_035715245.1 Patescibacteria group bacterium | reverse complement strand
TATTCCCGCTCTTCTTCCTGGCCCATACGGTTTCGTGATTGATGATAATCGCCGCTTAATCCAGCAAATCGTTCAATGTGTAGAATAGGGGATAGGGTGATCGGGGTCTGGATCGTAATTCTTGCATTCGCGCGGTTCCATCGGCTCGGGGTTTGTGAAAAGCAGACGCTCACCGGAAGGATAATCGATCGAGGAGTTATTTGATGCAGATACGCGGCTCCGTAGCCGCTTGGAGGAAGCTGTCCGTGCGCCGGGTTGTGCGCCGCAATCACGAGCGTTTTACCGCGCTCGAGCGCTGACCGCATGCGTTCAAAATCCGCCGAATCGAATGCACCGAGTTTTTTGTGATTTGCCGTTTCCCGATACCGAACGGGAAGAAAGTTTTTTTTGTCCGCCAACTGCATAGCAAGATGCAGGAACGGCTTTTGAAAAAAATTATGGTGCAGGGCGGTATTCGCAATAATAAGATCAAATTGTGTTGCGAGCTGGGAAATAACGGCGGGCATGTCGAAATCCGTGAGATGTGAGACGGCGATGATGACTCGCTTGTCAGCCGGAATCAGATTCAGATTTTGTTTTCCTAATAAATCAATGCGACCAACCCGAAAATATCTCCAAAAGCGCGCGATGGTCCGGAGTCGAAATGAGCTTGTCAGCTTCGGGTCCATATAAATTAGTTTTTACACTTTTTGGAAGTTTTGCAAGACTTTCAACAATATAAAGAATATTTTAAGGTGAATTTAATGAATGGTTCTCTTCCTGTGCTCATGGCTCTGCTGTTTCAATATCGGTACTATATCTTATTTCCAGCCGCCGTGATTGAAGGACCAATAACTGCCGTTATTGGCGGATTTTTTGCATCCTTGGGTATCCTGAACGCCTGGCTTGTGTACCTCTTTTTAATTTTAGGAGATTTAGTCGGCGATTCATTTTTATACCTGATGGGCCGCTTTGGAAAACGGACTTTTTTAACCCGTTATGGGCGATATGTGGGAATGACGCCGGAACGTGAAGAGCGCTTGGAAGCACGCTTTGCTCATCGGCCATGGAAACCTTTTCTCATAGGAAAAACCGTGAGCGGCGCGGGTTCGGCGATCTTGTTTGCCGCAGGCGCAGTCCGGATGAGCTATGTTAGATTCTTTTTGCTGAGCTTTCTGATTACGGCGGTTAAATCTCTTATTTTACTTGCAATTGGATATTATTTTGGCCAATTTTATTATCAAATTAACAATATTTTATTGTACATCGCTCTTGGATTCACGCTTATCCTCCTCATCTATTTCTTGCATGTCTGGCGAAAAGAGCGCAAAGATTTATAAAGAAAGGAGGGAACGTTTATGCGGATCCTCTTTGCGTCGGATACGTATCCTCCGCAGGTCAACGGCGCCGCGTATTTTACGTATCGGTTAGCATCCGCTCTTCGGCAACGAGGTCATCAGATTTTTGTATTGGCTCCGTCGGCTTCTGGTTATTCGTGCAAAACTAATGTGAATGGGATACGTGTGTTTGGAATTTCGTCCTTGCCGATTCCCTTTGTCGCTCCCTATCGATTCGTGATCCC
>DASTLG010000010.1:0-3444 GCA_035715245.1 Patescibacteria group bacterium | reverse complement strand
TCTCTAATAAATTGAAGAACCGAAAATGGGTTTATTCAGTCATTCCCCGCCAGAGGAAGACTGATTGAGCATGGCGAGAGAATAAGGAAAAAAGCGGTTTTTGTCAAGTGAAAACCCACTTGGATGGCATTCCTGGTTTCTTTCTCTTTGCGTGTTGTTTTGTTAATCTATTGTTATTCTTTATGAATCTCATCCACGTTCCTTCTATTCCTTCACGAGCCGAGTCAAAAGAGTCAGTCCAGATTCCCTCGAAAAAACAAGATCTCTTGTGTTCGTGTGAAATCGATAAGCCATGGGAAACCCTTGAAGAATTCGATAAAAATATTCACGCACTTCCAAAATCAGTGCGAGATCTTATATTGGGTTCGACAGAACCGCCGAAAAAAGCGAAAACAGGACCGAAATCAACCGAGATCTTTTCAGAGGATTTAGAGGCTTTTTTTGAAAAAGAGGAAACGGTTCAGGAACGGGCTGAACGTTTGGTTCAAGAACACCCGACGCAGGTTTTAGATGCCTTGAGCATCAGCGGAAAATATTTTTTAGAAGCGGTGCTTTGGCCTCAGCAGATTCGCGAACGATATCGGCGAAGCCAGCAGAAAAAGGAAACCGCACAATTTATCAAAGATTTTAAATTTGAAATTTCCGAAATGCTTTCCGGAATTTCTGCCGGGCGCGCTCCGTTTATTTCGGCTGAGGAATTAAAGACATGGAAAGAGGGATATGAGAAGGAGAATGCGGATCTCGTCTTGCGCAAACAAGCATTGGAATATCGCTTATCCGCCGTTGAACGCAAAGCGCGCGAATCGAAAACGTTACATGAAAAACGATCTTACCATGCCCTTTACGTAAAATTGTACGCTGAGTTTTATGCAACGTACGCAACTGGTTATGCTACAGGTAACTATAACGTTGGTCGATTGGCAGATCTTGGTGACCGTGCCTATCGAAATACAGAGGAGCTAAAAGATCTAAAACATCAATTAGATTGGGGCGCAGAATTTATGGAAGAAGTGATGAAAGCGATGCATCCAAAATTAACGCCTGAACAGATCGTGAGTCTAGGAATGGACTGGTTTGGGTTGTTGCCTAAAGAATTGCAAAATGCGGCTTTGGAAGAGGCGCTCACATGGTACGAGGCGCATCCTTTTGAAGATTCCAAAAAAACAGAAATAAATCATCAAAGATGGATTAAAAAACTTGTGCCTATTTTTAAAGAAGCATTCTGGTATCTGCATTCACCTCAGCGCCCGTCGCCTGATACCATCCAGCACGTTCAGCATCTTCTTCGTCAGCTGCTGCATCATTTAGAAAAAGCGGCCGAATAATTATCGATTATCGCCGCTGCCGTGAAGAACGCCGCGCTCCAGACGCGAATATAATTTTTCAATATTCGTTTTCGCGATGTCGTCCATGGAAAGCCCTAGTTCAGTCGCGAGTTGCGCCACGTACCAAAGCACGTCGCCTAATTCTTTTGTAATTTCGGTTTTCTTTTGATCCGTAATCAAGCCGTCGTCGTCGCGAATGGTTTTTTTTAATTTGTCTGCAACTTCTCCTGCTTCTCCGGTTAAACCCAGTGTTGGATAGACAAAATTATTTCCTAAATTCGGATAAATGGCTGTTTTTCGTGAAAGGAGCTGGTATTCTTCAAACGTCATAGATTATGAAATAATTTCTTCACCAGCAGAACTCATGTGAAGACTTTCTTTTAAAATCGCACGGAACACGTCTTGGCGGCCGACCATGCCCACCAGTTTTCCTTGATCGAGGACGGGCACACGGTGAATCCCGGTCGACATCATGAGCGCGCCTACCTGCACGACCGGCATCTTAGGACTAACAGTGAGCAACCGTTTGGACATGAATTCTTCCACGGCCCGCTCTTGCGCGGCAGACCGCGCCTCTTGTTCCATCTGTTCGATGTTAATGAATGAATCCGGACACTCGTACCAGTCGTGATAGGTGGGATAAAGAGAACGGAACAGATCTTTTTCCGAAATAACGCCAATCACGTGGTTGTCTTTATCTACCACGGGCGCGCCGCTAATTTTATTATGCAGAAGGATTTGCGCCGCTTTCCGCCAAAGCGTGCCCTTTGGAATGGTGATGATATCAGTTTGCATGACGTCGGCGACGGTCATATAAATTCAGTATTTCCCCTTGGCAAAATAAAAACAAGTCCGCTCAAAAATCTTAGATTTTCCTTAGGACTTGGCTTTCTTTCTGTTTTTCGATAGGATGATGCGGCTTAGAGATTTGTCATCGGGCTGTAGCGAAGTTGGCTATCGCGCCTGCTTTGGGAGCAGGAGACCGCGGGTTCAAGTCCCGCCAGCCCGATATCAGGAATGATCCTGTCCCGCAAACCCGCTTAATGGCGGGTTTTTGCGATTTTGAAAAGAATTTTTTGAGATCGGGCGTTGACACTGACGATAAAATTTGCTACAAAGCGATGTCGGTCCTAAACCGATGCCCTTTCAAAAGGAGGCTCAGAAATGAGCTGGCAAGATGGCCTCGATGTTCCAATGCCGAAGATCTATGTTCCCGACGAAGATTTCATCGGGAAGAAGGTCGTTCTCCATATGTGCGAATCTCACGAAGGCGGTCTTGACCTTACTGGCAATTGTAATTGCGAATTGAAGGGCAAGACTGTAACGATCAAGGGACTCAAGGAGACTCCGCGTGCCCGGTTTTACCGAAGCACCTGTTATACGATTAAAGAATCAAAAAATCTGATTCACGAATCGGAGTTTTCTCTCGAAAGTCAGATGGAACGCCCGGGAATCACGACGGGTTATATCTTTGAAGGTAAGCCGAATCATTTTCTAACGGCTGGATTCAATTATGTGGAGAAGAACAAAGTAGAGGAAGGATACCTCCACAATACGGGCGTTACCAAATCACTGCTGAAATCTAAATGGAATCGTGGCTGTACCCCGACCAGAGCTTACCCGGCCGAGTTCAACTGGAGTACGAATACTACCAGGATTACGGGCGAGCCGTTGTCCTGGAAAGAGCTTGGCGAGAAGATTCTCGTAAGTAAGGCGGAGGTTGAGTCATGAGGAAACTCGGACCTGGATGTAACGAGGAAGGCTGGAAAACCGTGGTCAGTTGCGCTGGTGAACGCGACGAGATGGGTGGTGCGGTCGGTTGCGGCGCGCCTCTCGAGATCGAGAAGGCTGACCTTTATCTCGTTCATCAGCATGACATTAGTGGCTCGAGAGATGAGGTGAAGTTCACGTGTCCTTCCTGCGGCGTCGAGAACAAGATGCCGGACGGTGAGTTCTTCCGAGATCTTCCAATGAAGGAGGATTGGCTCAAGAAGCGCTCCGCGGGTCGGTTGTAAATCTTGTGCACTCGTTTTCAGCTGAGAGTTCTGTCGTTCTGACAGATTCTCTTGGTTGTAACGGGTGCGTTTTTTTAATACAGAAGCTTTGTTAAACGCTTGAC
>DASTLG010000009.1:0-6646 GCA_035715245.1 Patescibacteria group bacterium | reverse complement strand
ACGAAACCTGGTTTTTAAGCCATCTTAAGGAAACCGAAAAAACGTGGTACGAGGTTGTAAAACGCGCTGCCGATATTCTAATCGCCATTCCCTTTGCGGTGGTCACCGCGATCTTGACGCCATTTATTGCGCTTTTAATAAAACTCTCTTCTCCGGGTCCAGTCTTCTATTCTCAAATCCGTGTAGGACGGAACGGAAAATTGATCAAGATTTACAAATTCCGCAGCATGCGGATCGATGCGGAAGCCAGCGGGCCACAATTTACCGCAAAAACCGCCAGCGATCCGCGCGTGACTTCGATTGGACGATTTCTGCGCCAGACACGAATTGATGAACTGCCGCAGATTTGGAACGTTCTGCACGGCGACCTCTCTCTGATTGGACCTCGCCCGGAACGCCCGGAATTCGTGACACCGCTTGTCGAAAAAATGCCGTATTATGCGTTACGGCATTTAACGCGACCAGGATTAACCGGATGGGCCCAAGTTAAATTCCTTACGCCAACAGCAACGCTGGATGATAACTTAACCAAACTGCAGTACGATTTGTATTATATTAAAAATCGAAGTCTGCTTTTAGACGCCGCAATTTTATTAAAAACAGTTGGTATTGTGCTTCGTCGCCAAGGGACGTGATCAGAACAGCGGATGAATGGTTTTTAGCCGCTGGATGGCAGTCAAAAATCCTTCGCCGCCGAATTTATGCCCCTGCCAAATCTCAGGAAGACACCAGAGATCAGTTTTGATGATAAGGGGAAGGATTCTGGCGAAATCTACGCTCCCATCTCCAATCTGCAGACCTTCCCCATTGTAACCGGCCGCATCTGAAATATGCAGATACCGCGTTACCGGCAGAATCGTCTCGGTAAATTTTTCTAAATCCTGCCGATAATAATTGCAGTAAAGCGCCGCGTGAGAAAGATCGAATACCACGCCATACCCGGTTTGCCGTGAAAAATTCACAATCTCTTCGGCATTCATAAATGACGCATGAAACCATTGCCCTCCGAAGTACCACGGGCAAGCCGGCATATTTTCGACAAGCAGCTCGAAACCGTCGTGATTCAGCTGTGAAAGGGAGTCAAACAAGCGTTCGTTCAGCTGAGGAATTTTATCCAGCAACGCGCGTTCCATATGCATTCCCCCCGGATGAACGACAAATTTTACCGGCTGTTCACGATTTTTAAAGAGCGGCTTTAAATGCCGGGCGTGTTCAAGCGATTTTTGAAAAAAGGCGATCGATCGCGTTCTTACAGATTCGTCCAAACTGGAAAGATTTAAAAGAAGATCGCCATCGTACTCCGGTCCATGAACAACCAGGTCTCGATCATAGATCGTCTGATTCACCACATCGTTATGAACATCCGTATGTGTCAGGTGAATTTCAATGTACGGTGATCGGCACTTAAGCAGTTCATCGATATCACACATGCGCGCGACTACGCCCCAGGGCCGGCGGATATCTTTCGGCACGGAAAGATCGCTTTCATCGGTCGAAACATCCTGTTCAAGCAAATAGTCTTCTGCCGGAATGGCGCGCTTCGTCACTTTTTTTCCAAGAAAAAAAGACATTTTAAGCGGGCTCACGCCTTTACCAGGACTTTTAACAGCCAAATCCTGTTCCGTGATCACGTCCCCTATCTGAAGCGCGTGCTTTGTCACGATCGATTTAGAAAGATTTTCATGATTTAAATATTCACCGCGCGAAGGAAAACGCACACTATCGCCAAAAGCTTCTTCTACAAGACGGACCTGACGGACCAATTCTTTAAATTCCGCCGGTTCTAAACTCACCCGCTGATCCGGACCAGGTTCGGTTTTATCAAGAGAAATATGTTTTTCAATGACACGCGCTCCCATAGCCACGGCGGCAACCGCAACCGTCACTCCCTGTTCATGCCCTGAATACCCAATGGGAAAACTCGTCAGCGACTGTAACGTCTGAAGAAAATTCAAATGGACGTCGTAATACGGCGCTGGATACGAACTGATACAGTGAAGTAGAACGTATTCTGCCTGATGATCATTCAAAAATTGCACAACCTGCCGGATCTCCGAAAGAGTTGACATGCCCGTGGAAACCAGCAGAGGCTTATGAAGAGCAATCGCCGCACGCAGCAAGGGGAGATTGCCCATATCAGGGGAACCGATTTTGAATGCAGGAACATCGAGCGTTGAAAGGAACCGCAAACTCGGTTCATCCCAAGGCGTACACATGAAATCAACGCCGTGCGATTTCGCGTAGCTAGCCAGTTCAATCATATCTGCCTCGGAAAGCTCGCTTTTTTGAATGTGTTCTAACAAGTAATGAATCGCATGCTCCTGCGTTTCTGGAGAATTCAACGCGGCTTGAGTATACAGTTCCTTTAAATCGCGTTTCTGAAATTTTACGCAATCACATCCCGCCTCTACCGATGCATCAATGAGCCGCTTAGCTTTTTCCACACTTCCGCCATGATTAAGACCGATCTCGGCAATGATATAGGCCGGATAACGCGTCCCAATAATGTGGTTCCCGAAGCGGATCTCCTGCATAGAATTACTCTTTCTCTTGCCGGTATTCAGATGAAGAAACCGTCTTCAATTGACCCGGCACGTGCCGATACCAGTTCACGCCGGCAAACGACTGGTTCAATAGAGCGATCTCCGGCTTCTCGTTCAAAAGCGCTAAAATATCATCAGTTTGAAAAAACGGCCGATCCTTAAACGCTTCATAAACGGCTTTCATAAATAAAAAATCCGCTTCGTAGTCAAGCGTCCATCGATGCGTCATGAACATATTTCCGCGCGGATTCTCCACATTTCCGATACGGAACCGTTCGGGCTGATCCCAAATAAACGGAAACGTATGTTCTCGTTCGTATGGTTTTTTCGCTTCACGCCAAGCCGTCTCCAAAACAGACAGTGGGCATCCTTCTACATCTAACCCATCCGGGAAGGTCGGCGGATGATAATTACTGACATAATCATACAAATCCGGATGCGCTCGCCACAAATCAATAACCTCATCAATAACCGCTGGATCAGTTAATGGGCAATCCGAAGGGATTTTCACGACAAAATCCGCCCCAAACATTTTTGCCGCCTGGTAATGCCGATCGAGCAAATCAGATTCGCTTCCACGATAGACATTAAGCTGGTGCGCCCGGCAGAGCGTTTCGATCGCCTGATCGCGCTCATGCGTTGAGGTGATGACCACCACCTGATCGATCGACTCAGCCCGCTTAATACGATCAACCTGATGCAGGAGCAGCTCTTTGCCCAGGACCTGTTTCATAATTTTCCCGGGCAAACGCGTGCTGCCCATGCGAGCCTGCACACAAACAAGAACTTTGGGTCGAGCATCAGCCATAGATTACGAAGCAGAAGATGGGGCTGATTCGCGCCGGATGGCTTTACGTGCAAGTTCCGCCCGGACCATAAGACGAACCAGTTCTTCAAATCGCGTCTGCGGCTTCCAATTCAAAACACGCGCTGCTTTTGAGGCGTCTCCCAGGAGCAGATCCACTTCTGCCGGACGGAAAAAATACGGATCAATACGAACAACGGTTTTCCCGTTCAACTCATTCACGCCCTGCTCATCGATTCCTGATCCGCGCCACACGATCGGAATGCCGACTTCTTTAAACGCGATTTCAATAAATTCTTTAACCGTATGCGTTTCACCGGTCGCAATTACAAAATCTTCCGGCTGATCAAGCTGAAGCATCTTCCACATAGCCTCCACATATTCTTTGGCATACCCCCAATCGCGGCGCGCATAAAGATTTCCTAAATACAAACACTCTTGTTCTCCTGCCGCGATATTGACGGACGCGATCACAATTTTCCGTGTTACAAAATTTTCTCCCCGACGCGGAGATTCGTGATTAAACAAAATTCCCGCGCAAGAAAACATGTCGTACGCTTCTCGATAATGGGTCGTCAGCCAGTGGGCAAATAGTTTTGCAATTCCGTACGGACTGCGCGGGTGAAAAACCGTCGTTTCGCGCTGAGGCGTTTCCGCAGCTTTCCCAAACATCTCGCTCGTCGAAGCTTGGTAAAATTTCACCTGCTTTACCATGCCGAGCATGCGGATCGATTCAAGCAGACGCAGGGCGCCGAGCGCGTTCACATCAGCCGTATACTCGGGCGTATCAAAAGAGATGCGGACATGACTTTGCGCGGCAAGATTGTAGATTTCATCCGGTCCGATCTTCTGAACAAGATGCAGAAGATTTGAGGAATCGGTTAAGTCTCCGTAATGAAGAAAAAGCTTCGTGTTTGCATCATGAAGATCCGAATACAAATGATCGATTTTTTCTATATTAACCGTACTGCTTCGCCGGATGATGCCATGAACTTCATATCCTTTCTCAATAAGCAGCTCGGCGAGATACGATCCGTCCTGTCCATTTATTCCCGTAATAAGCGCTTTTTTCATAATGTGGCGCCAGCTTACACCGGCCCGTTACGCCTGGCAAACACAATTTTACTTACCAAATACTCAATCCTCCATCAAGCACCAGGTTATGACCGGTGATATAAGAAGCGGCCGGCGAGACTAAAAATAAAACGCATGCCGCTACATCCTGAGGCGTTGCCATTCGATTCAGCGGGACACGCTTGATGTAATTTTCTGTAAATCGCGGATCACTCGTTTCATTGAATACGCCGCCCGGAGAAAGGCTCACCGCCCGAATGTTGTGCGGCGCCCACTGAACCGCGAGATCCCGAGTGAACGCGAGAAGCGCAGCTTTTGAAGCGCCGTAGGACGCATCTTTTACAAACGGCGGATCTTTGTACGCATAAACGCGCTGATCCGGCGCAACAACCGCGTAAACAGACGCCATATTAAGGACCACCCCCGGACGTTTTTGCTTGATTAACTGCTCGCCAAAAATCTTTGTGCACACAAAGGCAGATGTCGTGTTGACCGCGAACACCTCTTCCCACGTCTCGACTGGATATTCTATAAGCGGAACGCCGCCTTTCGTTCCATTGGGCGATGCACGCCATCCGGCGTTATTCACCAGAATCGAGGGAATTCCCCAAGAAGCCGCAAGCTGTTCGTATGCCGCTCGGACGCTCGTCTCACTCGTAACATCGACGTGAAAAAAACGCACCGCATCATTTGCGGCCAAAACGCGCAAACGCTCACTCGGTTCGGTCACGAGATCAAAAATCGCCACACGCGCCCCCGCCTGCGAAAGCGTTTCGGTAATTTCCGTTCCAAGTTTCCCCATCCCGCCCGTAACAATAGCGATTTGATTTTGTAAACCAAAGTAATCGCGAAAAAAAGAATTTTCCATACGAAATTTTTATCTTGTCTTTAGATAAGCATGAATCGCCTGTTCCATACAAGGAACTTCCTGCAGAAGCATAATCATTTTTTCCCATTCTCCCCCATTCAGTAAACGATCATCGCCGGTCTGCACATACGGCACAAGCTTTGCATACAATTTTCTCAACAGCTCGTCTCGCATGCCGTGTGCCAGTTCCAGAAGTTCCGAATCGGATAAAACATGAACCGATTCATAAGCATGCAAAAAAACGGAAACAAGATGAGGAAGCACTTCGTGCCATGTCCGGCCGGAAAAGACAATCGATTGCCGCACAAATCGATGGCACGCATTTCCAATATCGCGCGTCAGATAATCAACTCGCAAACCTTCAAAATCAAGAATCGCTTGACAGGTGTCATTGAGAAATAAAATATTCTGCGGATGAAGATCTGCATGGATGATTTGCCGGCTGCCGGAAAATTCCTTGCCGCGGCAGGCATTAATCGCCTGTTCGATCAGTGGAAAATCCGTCTGGATCCGTTTATCAAATGGCGCCTGTTTTTGCTTGAGATATTCCTTTGCCTGCGCCCACCCGATTGCATCCCAGGGTTTCAAAATTCCAAATCCGGCAAATCCCGGAGGCGAAAAGTCCTTGAGCGCTTCATGCAAACGGGCAATGGCTTTTGCCGTTTCTTCAAGTTCGACTTCTGATCCATGAAAATATTGTCCATCGTAAAACGCAAACACCTGAAATAAAAAGCCGTCTTGTTCAATCGCTATTTCATGATCCTGCGTTTCCAAAATCCTCGGGCAGGGCACTCCGCGGGAAAAAAGCTGAGAAAAAAGAATGGTAAGCGACCGGAGTGCGTCCCATTGATTCAGCTGAATCTGCTTTCGAAAAAGCACCGTGCATACGCGGCCGTCTAAAATACCGCTCACCCGGAAATTATGGCTCATGCGCTCCCACGCCTTCACTTGCTGAATGCGGTCAATGCGGCTGAATCCCCAAAAGCGGCAGAGTAGATCGCTATATTTTTTTATCAAATTCGAATCCGCATCTTGCCATTCAACCGTGGAAAGACTATGGTTATTCGGACCGAATAAAACAGATGGAGTGATCGGCATAACGCGCCAAACACCTGGAGGTGTATCGATAAATTGGCCATTTGTCAACCGTATGCAGTCGAAAAAATTAAAAAAAAATAATAAAATAAAGGCGATCTGCTTTGACTGGGCGGGAATTTTCTGCACGCCCGGCGAGTTGTTTTCGCACCCGCGCTTGTTAAAAAAAATCGGCCGCACGGCGGCGGAAATCGAAGCACGTGTCAAACCTGTACAGGATCAGTATTACCGAGGAAAAATTTCCAACGCGCGCTTCTGGAA
>DASTLG010000008.1:0-1750 GCA_035715245.1 Patescibacteria group bacterium | reverse complement strand
GAGATTATAAAAATTATTTATCCGGGGGTACACGGTGTGGCAACATCAGGCACGTATTTACGAGGCCAACATATTTATAATCCGTTTGACCGCTCAAAAACCATTGAAGACATTGTCAGTCTAACGGTCATTGGTCCTGATGTGTACGAGGCAGATCGATTCGCAACAGCTGCCTTTGCGATGGGAAAGGAAGGAATCAGATTTATCGAATCACTGAACGGATTTGATGGGTATATGGTCGATGTGTACGGAATGGCAACGATGACGAGCGGATTTTCTTTTTATACGCGTCCTCCTGAGTATGTTTAATGCGATCGATCAATTTTTGAATAGAACAACGATGTACCGGCTGGTGCTTTATTGTTTGCTGATCTTGCTCGCTATCGCATGTATTTTTGCGTTTTTGGGGATTCTTCCATTTAATCCGCTGGCGCTTATCTTTGGCACCGGTCTCCTGATTGCGGCCTGCTGGCTCTCGAATCGGCTTTTTGCGTGGATCATGAAAGCGCCAAGTAATGAAGAATCGGTTTTTATCACGGCGCTGATCCTTGCGCTTATTATTTCCCCTGCGTTTCCAACGCAAGGCGCAAGTATTTGGCTCATGATTTGGGCTTCTGTTTTCGCCATGGCTTCAAAATACGTGATCGCTCTTCGGAAGAAACAGATATTTAATCCAGCGGCCTTCGGCGTTGCGTTGCTCGCTCTTACGACTTCACAATCCGCCACGTGGTGGGTCGGAACGTTTGCCATGCTGCCGTTTGTTTTGATCTTGGGTGCGCTGATCGTTAGAAAAATTCACCGCTGGCACCTTGTCATGAGTTTTTTTATCGCGGCGCTCGTCACCATCCTGTTTACATCGATCGGCCATAATCCGATTCTTACGCTTCGGACGATTGCCGTAGACTCGCCGATATTCTTTTTTGCATTTGTCATGCTGACCGAACCGTTCACGACGCCGCCGACGCGAGCCTGGCAGATGGTCTACGGCGCGTTAACCGGAGTTTTGTTTGCACCGGCCGTCCATATTGGATCGCTTTACACAACGCCGGAGCTCGCGCTTCTTGCGGCAAATATCTTTTCTTACGCGGTTAGTCCAAAAGGTCGGCATGTGCTCACGCTGATCGAGAAGATAAAAACAAGTGCAGACACATATGATTTTATTTTTAAGCCTGATCGCGCTTTCTCGTTTATTCCAGGACAGTATCTTGAATGGACGCTTGCTCATGCGTCTGCGGATAACCGCGGGATTCGGCGATATTTTACGATCGCTTCCTCGCCGACCGAATCGAACGTGCGTGTTGGAGTCAAGTTTTATACGAAATCAAGTTCGTATAAAAAGAACCTGCTGGCCATGAAAGAAGGGGAATCGCTGGTTGGGGCGCAATTGGCGGGTGACTTTACGCTTCCAAAGAATACGAATCAAAAGCTTGTTTTTATCGCCGGAGGTATTGGTATTACGCCGTTTAGAAGCATGATTCAGTATTTGATCGATCAAAAAGAGCGGCGCGACATGATCCTTTTGTATTCAAATAAAATTATTTCAGAAATCACTTATGCCGATACTTTTTCAAAAGCGCATGACCAGTTGGGATTAAAAATTATCTATACGCTGACGGATCTGCCGCGCATTCCGAAAAATTGGAGTGGACACAGCGGGCAGATTGATGCGCGCATGGTTATGCGGGAAATTCCAGATTATCGGAATCGATTATTTTATATTTCTGGCCCGCATGCCATGGTTGTTGGAATG
>DASTLG010000007.1:0-7872 GCA_035715245.1 Patescibacteria group bacterium | reverse complement strand
CATAATTTCTGCAAGCACCCTCCCCATTGTTGGGTCGAAATCTTCATATTCATTGTACTCTCCACACCGGTCCACGATTGCTTCTAAGCGAGCTGACCAATCTTCTTCTGAGTGCGCTTCATCCAGAAATTTACCAGCCAGAGACGCTATTTTTTCCAATTCAGGATAATCAAATGATCGGCTGTCTTCAAAAAGTCCCTTTGGCAATTCTACTTTTGGTAAAGGCGTCCCTTTGCCTCGCATAATACGATTCCAACGATCTTTGGATGAGATGGGGTTTACGAGTGCGGGTAAATTGGATTTTTGCTGCCGCATGATTTCTGCAAGCACCTTTAACAGTACTTGATCAAGGTCCTCGTGGTCATAATGTTCTGCGCATCGGTCCACGATTGCTTCTAAGCGAGCTGACCAATCTTCTTCTGAGTGCGCTTCATCCAGAAATTTACCGGCCAGTGATGCCATTTTTTTCAATTCCGGATAATCAAACGATTGGCTGTCTTCAAAAAGGCCCTTTGGCAATTCTACTTTTGGTAAAGGCGTCCCGTCTCCCCATCGGATACGATTCCAACGATCTTCGGATGAAATCGGATTTGCCTGTGTGGGCATGTTTTCTTTCATACTTGAAAAAAATAATTTTACTCACCTAGAATAATCTAATCTGGTCGAGATAACAAATTCTGTTAAACTGTGCCTAAAAGCTTGATAATTGTCCTTGTTTTTACAAAAGAAAAAACTTATACTTCAAAAGATTTATGAAATATTCACTAGCAGTGCTATCTATTTCGATATTATTTTTTGGAGCTGGTTGTGCATTGAGCCCTTTATCGCCGGTAACAACGTCGACGTCACAATTGCTTCCTGGGCAAAAATTTGGGCAAATGACTCTTCAAAAGGTAGAGAATAACGAAGCGACATTTACGGGAACTGCCACCATAACGGGCATTCATTTTGTTTCCGAACTTGATGGAAATATTTGTTTTGTGCCGGACGCGTCTTCTTTGTTAAAGATCCCGAATCTCAGAAAAGATCCATCTGGGAATCAATTTTGCTTTACCAATCAGGATGGGGCAAAGGCGCTTCTTGGAGTGAATAACGGGAAGGCGGCTATTGTCATAACCGGTTATCGTGATTGGACCATCGATACGTCCCAAACTCCGCAAACAACACTCGTTCAGCTCGCGAATTAGGAGCGGGGAAAAAAATTGATTTTCGATTGCAATTTAGGAAAGTGATTCTGGTTCGTTGAGTTCGTCCTGGATCCATAACCGAAAACTATCCATCGAAATATTTTTGTTACTTTTTATAAACGCTTTTGCGAGTTCGGGATTTTTTACAAAAACTTCCGCGATCTTGCGCGCTGCCTTTTTCTGTTCAGGTGATCGCGGCTGATTGAATTTTGGAAACCCGCCAGGGCGAGCAGAAGAAGGACTCTCCGGATAATTTATCCCAACATAGTCTCCCATGAGCCGCAAATAAAAATCCGGCACTCCTTTAAAACGAGGAAAACAGAATTGTTCTTTCATGAACATCATGATATCACAAAAAAATTTATTAAAAATGAAGGCCTCGGCAGAGTTCTGTCGAGGCCTGTTTTTGTACACGTTACTGTTGAAGGCGCGTGAAGCGGACGGCTTCCTTCACGAACGCGACCGTGCCGGCGGCAAAAATTCCGAGGAGGAAAAGAGATTGGCTGTCGCCAGAGAAGGCTGCCCGCATGGGCGCGAGAATGATCTGTGGTACTTCCAGTAAAATTCGTACGATCTCCATGTCCGATTCTCCTGTTGGTCGTGTTCAAAATTTATCATACAAAGGTGTTGGGTCAAGCTGGGCTGATACTTGTTCTGCTTGACCATTCTGAAATTGGAGACGAAAAAGGAAGGGTAACCCTTAACCATCCAATCCTTTATGAGACGAGAACACGAGCATGAACACACGCGCGGCATCAATGACGAGAGCCCGACAGTTTCAGCGGCGGAATTACAAAAATATTTAGCAGGAATTGAATATCCCGCAACGAAACACGATGCCATCGAACAAGCACGCGAAAATAATGCCCCGGAAAAGGTGATTAAAACCATCCGAGGGCTTCCGGAAGATGAATTCGGCGGGCCGCAAGAAATTCAAAAGGCGTTTGGAGATGAAAAACGCGATGAGTGAAGAACGTAAATTATTCCTTAGTTCAAAACAAATATGGCACTTACTTCAAAAATTGAGGGTGTCCTCCCTCTTAGTATTTATTCGGTTTTAAAGGGTGAACACGATGAAGTCGCGGGCATCCTTAAAACTTTGGAAACAGTTCCCACGGGACAAGATTTGTTGATGAAAAAACTGAGTCAAGAATTACTTTCGCATGCCGCGGCTGAACAGGCGACAGTTTATCCGCGCACGGAGCAGCGTTTAAAAGATAATCGGCTCATCAAAGAATCAAAAAATGAGCATGAAGATATCAGAGAGTGGCTCATTGCGCTCAGCGGATTAGATTTGGGGAGTGTTGAATGGAAACAGGAGCTTAAGGAGCTTGAAGAACGCATCCAGCACCACGTTCACGAGGAGGAAACGGATTTATTTGCTGTCATGAAACAGATTTTTAGCGATGACGAAGCAAAAGAATTGGCAAAACAATTCCGCGAAGCCAAAGATCGAGAGTTGAATCTCCTGAAATACTAATCGTGATTCTTGCGGGATTAATCTTTAGCGAATCAAAACTTTAAAGCTTGCCTTATCGTGAGCTCCGATGACAAACAAAATTTAGGGGCTTGTAAAAAATAGCTAAATTAAGCCATAATCCACTTAAATTTTGGAGATTTTAATTAGCTCTTGACAAGTTATTGTATTTATTACACTATGTAGGCAGGTATGAAGCAAGGCTTCAACAAACCTAATCCCTTTTCTTATTTCTATGAGCGCTTTTCTTTCATTTTTCAATGTCAACACAATCGCATTCACGTTATTCCATTATCCAATGAGCTGGCTCGAGCTGGTCGGCACGGTCTTTAATATTTGGTGCGTCTGGCTTGCGGCCAGAAAAAACATCTGGACCTGGCCGATCGGACTCGTTGGAATTATTTGTTATCTTTTCTTGTTTTATCAGATTCAACTCTATTCAGATCTCTTTGAACAAGTCTACTTTTTTATCATGACATTTTACGGCTGGTGGATCTGGGCGCGTAAACCAAAACAGAACGAGCCTTCCTTTGTGCTCATGCTCACACGCGGCTATCGATGGATCTGGGGCATTGGAATTTTAGCGGCTTCGTTCGCGCTCACGTATTTTACCTCGCATCTTTCTCTTTGGTTTCCGGTTCAGTTTCCCCAATCTGCTTCCTATCCGTTTCTTGATGCCTTCACGACCATTATGAGCTTTGCCGCAACCTATCTTATGGCAAAACGCTATTGGGATTGCTGGCCGCTCTGGATCACTGTTGATGTGATCGGCATTGGTCTATATTTCGTCAAACAGGTGAAATTTATTTCATTGGAATACGCCCTCTTCCTGATCTTGGCGATTGCCGGCAGTCTGGAGTGGCGAAAGACTTGGAAAACTCATCGTGCACAATCTTATGTCAAACAAACTTCCAAAGTTGAAATATAAACACGGTCTCGTATTTGGTAAGTTCATGCCCTTGCATGAAGGTCATCTGCACCTCCTTCGATTTGCGCGCTCGTCTTGTGAAAAATTGACGATTCTTGTGTGCAGTTTGCCGACTGAACCGATTCCAGGAGATGTCCGATTTGCGTGGGTAAAAGAAGCCATGCCTGATGCAGAGGTGATCCACCATGACGATATCATTCCGCAGGAGCCATCCGAACATCCGAATTTTTGGCAGATTTGGCATGACAGTATTCGCGCGCACTGCCCGCATGCCAAATTTGATGCTCTATTTGGTTCTGAGGACTATGGGTGGAAGATGGCCGAGGTTATGGGCATTGAATATGTTCCAGTGAACCGTCTGCGGACGCTTGTTCCTATTTCCGGAACAGAGGTTCGGCGAGATCCGATGAAGGCGTGGTCGTTTATCCCATCCGTTGCGCGGCCGTATTTTGTGAAACGCGTTCGCATTGTTGGACCAGAATCGAGCGGTAAATCTACCCTGACCATTGATTTAGCGAGGGAATTCGAAACGGTGTTTGTCGAAGAGTATGCGCGCGGGCTATTGGATGAATATGTCGCTCATCGCGAATACAAACCGGGCGAGGTTCGTTATGAAGATATTTCAACCATCGGTCGAGGTCAGCTTGTTTCGGAAGAATCGATGGCGCGCATCGCGAATCGGGTGCTCTTCTGCGACACAGATTTGATGACAACCGTGTTCTGGTCAAATTTTTATTTTGGCCGCTGTCCGGGTTGGATTGCGAAAAAAGCGCAGGAACGGAAATATGATCTCACGCTTCTGCTTTCGCCCGATGTGCCGTGGATTCAAGATGCTCAGCGTCCAATGCCAGACCTTAAAGAACGCCAAGCCTTTTTCAATTGGTGGGAAGCAGAATTAAAACGCCGCGATGAACCGTATGTTGTCATTCGAGGTGATTGGAAGGAGCGGTGGATCTCGGCAGTCAAGGCTGTGGAGGCTCTCGGCGTACGTAAAACGGCCGCGCGGGATAAAATCACAATTAAATAAATCCAAGCAAAATCAAAGCCGCATAAACGCGGCTTTTGAGAATGAATTGATAAATTAATCGGATCATACTCGAATAATTAGAGTTCGACTGTTTTTAAAATAGTTTTTGACCTCAGATTTTTTTAGGATTAAAATTCATATGTATGGCAATTGAAAAAATGTCCTTTGAACAAAAGCGAAAGGTGGATATCGGCGAGGAAATTGATTTAGCGCAAAGCGCGCTCCAGAATCTTCTGGAGCGATTTCTCGCGCAGAAATCAGATTTTAGCCAATATTCTGAAAAGATTTCGGAGCTGACAGAAGGCTACCCGGAGAAGCGATTTGAGCAATTGAATTTGACCTCTTTTTTAGGAACAGAGATTAATGCCTTGTATTGGGATGGGGCGATCTCAAAGAAAGAAGCGGAAACGTTATTATTGCGTCTGAAAAAATCAAAAGGACGCGACAGTTATTTAACGCTCGCGATCGTCGTGGTTTGTGGCCGCCATCTCCAAAAACATCGACAGGAACAATCATAGAGAGCGGAAAATTTGTGCAAAAAATCTGATAAAGAAACGTCAGATTTTTTATTTGCTTGGTTTTTTAAAACATGGTTAGGTGGAAAAGGAATCATAAAAAAATATGACATTTGCGAATCGCGCGGAAGCCGGCCAAAAATTAGCCCAAGCTTTACATGGATTCCAAGGAGTAAATGGAATTGTGTTGGCGATTCCACGCGGCGGAGTGGTGGTTGGAGTTGAAATTGCCAAAGCTCTGCAATGGCCGATTGATGTCGTGATTACGCGAAAAATTGGTCATCCGTTAGATCCTGAATTTGCCATTGCGGCGGTTTCAGAAAAAGGAAAGGCTATCATAAACGAAGGAGCCTTAAATCAAGTCGATGGTGTCTGGTTTGATGAGCAAATAGACGCACAGCGCGAGGAGGCAAAACGGCGCCGCATACGTTATCGAGGAGAAAAAGCCATGGAGCCGCTTTCTGGTAAGGTCGCGATGATTGTTGATGACGGAACCGCGACTGGGCTCACAATGAGAGCGGCAATTGATGAGGTGAAACTTCTTCAGCCGGAAAAGATTGTGCTCGCGATTCCGGTTGCTCCGCGCCATATTGTGGAAGAGCTTTCCCATTTAACGGATGAGGTGATTGTCCTTTCGGCGCCAGATGTGTTTAAAGGCGCTATTGGCCTTTATTATAAAGAATTTCCGCAAATAACGGATGAGGAGGTTGTAATGCTTCTTCAGAAATAATTGTATAACCTAATTGACGCGGTTCAGCTTTTCGAGCCGCGGCTCAAGTAACGTCGGGTCGTTAGAACGGGGTTGAGCGGGAAAAGGAGGCGGTGCATGCGCACGTTCGCGTTTGGGGCGATGTTCACGTTTCTCTTTGGCTGCACGGCGGCCGTCGAAGAATCCGGATCTGGCGCCGAGGAGATCGTGTTTCCGGTACAGCATGCGCTGACGACGGTTCCGGCGCAGGGTGTGTACTTTGGCCTGAGCAATCCGGCCATGACGGTCGGAACGCTCGGCTATGGCGCGTTCCCGTACGGAGAATTCCAAGTCCAACTGGCGAACGGAAGAACTCAGTTCACGCTGGACGCTTCCGGGATCGCGCAGTACACCTCAGGCGCGGTGAGTATGCTCAATTCCGGGCAGGGGATCGACAGCGGGACGTACGATCTCCGCGTCGTATCCATCGCCATTTACCTTGTGAACCCGGACGGTTCTTTTACTCTGCTTAGTCCTGATCCCGCGACGCAGTTGTACACGGCACCGGCGAACGCGGCCATTCACGTTTTGCCAATCTGGCAATTCGATGCGCCGCAGGTGACGTATCCGATTGCCGCGAACATCATCTTTTACAAGATGTTTTTGGATCCGCGCTAATCTTTGGGCGCTCGCCGCCTCGCGGGCGCCCATTTTGTTTTCTATGGTTTTCTGCGTTTGAATGTTAAACTTTTGATGCTATGTCTGAAGTTATGGGGTTTCCGCGCCTCGATAAAGAATCCTTTTTAGGCAAGAGTAAGATTGAAAAAGGGTTGCGGAATTTTTATCTATATCGCGCAGCTCCCAGCCGCAAACTCATCCACCTTCAACCCGCGGCGTTAAACGAACGCAGATGGACGACTGATCGATTGCTGAATCGCGCCATTTTTTTTACCACGCAAAAAAACATGGCCATGGAATATGCCCGCGAAGATAAAAAATGTTTACTGATGAAAATTCGCGGGATAAATTTCCTTGAGGATTTGCGGCAATGTCCAGAAGAAATAATGGTTATTCTTTTAAGTCATAAGGATCTTGCTTTTTATCAGCGTCTATTAAGTTTCAAGTCGATTCACGATCAGGAAGTGGATAATTTTTTTCGCGCTAAAACTATGAGCGTTAGACGCGTTTCATTACGCGCGCTTCGCCGCGCGGCCGAAATCATGGTCATTCTTCCTGAAGAAAACAATACGGTTCCATTAGAAAAAGAACACATCGTCATACGCGGAATTCGAGATACTGGCATGCGTCAAATGACCTGGAATGCGGGCCGGTTTCATTCTAAACAGGAACAAATTCAAAAATTACTTGCCGGTCAATACCACCGTGATAAAAAAGCCGCTAAGGATCTTGAACGGACAATCAAGGAGATAGAAGACGAGCTCAAAGAGCGCCGGGCAAACCTGTATGAATCCTATGCGGGCGATCGAAAAAAATTTTTAGAAGAAAAAGCCCGGATTGAATTTTTAGAAAAGGAACTCGAACAAAATTCTCTTACGCGATCAAAAGTTCAGGAAGAACGATCTGATGCGGCTTACCTGTTTAAGGGAAAAGCACGCAAAGTGCCGGGGAGATCAAGGGTGAGGCGCCACGCAATACAAGAATCCGAAGAAAGTGAATAAAAAATCTCCCGGATTCCGGGAGAAGAGACTCTTACATGCAACCGACGTCATCCCATTGGCACGAACTGCTTAGCAGAGAATCGCATCTGATGCGTCCCCAGGGCTGACACGGATCGTTTGTTTCGCACCAGCTATCTACATCGAAGTCTTCATCTTCAAGGCCGTCGCAGTCGTTATCAATGCCATCACAAAGCTCTGGAAAGCCAGGGGCTCGGCGCGGATCCTGATCGTCACAATCGATATCGATTGGAGCGCCGTCTCCATCCTGGTCGATTTTTTTCAAATCATCTTGCAGAAGCTGTTGAGGGAATTCGCCGAGTTTGACCGCTGTTCTTGGTTTTGCGTTCTCTTTGGGTGAATCCGTGACGGCA
>DASTLG010000006.1:0-6540 GCA_035715245.1 Patescibacteria group bacterium | reverse complement strand
TTCAGAAGCAGAACAGCAAAGGATGAAAGAGGAACGAATTTTTGGTGGAATCATCGCTCGCGAAACTCAAGCTTTACGTACATTCTTTGGAAAAGAAATTGCTGTTCCTCCGCTTCCTAAAGAAGCAACCGCGGAACGAATTTTGGAATGGCGACGTTTAGGTTTTGAACTTCATTACTTACCAAGAATTTCATTAGCCGAAATTAAACGCGATCCAGAAGGAAAAATTCTAGATGTTATTCCTATTGAGTTCCCAGGCGAGAAAACCAAATTAAGAAAAAATATTAAATTATTTGATGAAGTAAAAGCGGGCGATCTTATTCCCTCTGCACTCGATCTTTTTGGAGACTGGATGTTGGTCGATGCTCGCGAAAAACCTGACTATAATAATGGCGATCCGATGTACGCGAACGACGTCCTGGCACCAGCCCTTGAGAAACTTCGGGAAGAGAACGTCATAAAAAATTATGAAAGAAAAAAATCACGCTTCAATCTTTCAGCGGAAGAATTAGAAAATCCAAAAGTTTTAGAAACCTTCGCAGAAGCGTTAGATTTCAATACTGTTCCCGGTCTCATCATAGGGCTCCCGCGCGCCATTGAATTCATTACTCTTGGGAATATTTTTTATCCACAGTGGGACCAAACAACTGCCCGCGAATGGTTTTCTGATATACGGAAAAACAATCGACGTCTATTTGGCGGCCGCAGCGCCCCCGACCTCCCGTACATTATTCGGACTGTTCCCGAGGACCGGAGCGATAGCATCGCTTTTCGCATCATTGCTCGTTTTTCTTCAAATCAAAAACAAGCTCACAGAAAGTAAGAGGATTCTGGCCTTTGGTCCTACAGATCGATTCGATTATGTCGATTTTCGTGTGATCGCCCGTTTTTCCCGTCAGCCTTGACTTTTTTGCTTTATTGTGCTATTTTCTTTTGTTCTTTCAACGGAAATCGGAGGCAGAAATGCCCAGAAAAGAGCGTCTATTCGCCATAAAGTGGGCTCCGTCCCCGCTCGCCATCCAGGAACACGGCGGAATGAACGGGAGGGAGTTGGAACTCCGGTGTTACGAGATCATCGACGGTAACCTAGTTGGACCGGTTCGATTGATTATGGGACACATCTGTCTCATGAGCGGCCGATCCGAAAGCATGCTCTGGAAGATCCGCTGTATTCGAGGCACTCTCCAGGGATCAACGGAACGCGTTGTCATGGCCGATGGCACTCTAAGCTACCACGAGCTTCCGGAGCGGCGCGAGACCATGGATCTTGTGCCTTGCACCGGTACCCTCAAGTGGATCGCGGACTAGCCAAGGAGGAAGACGTGAAAGCAGAACGAAGCCTGCAACTGCGCGCGCCGCGTCGGCTGAGTCAAAAGAAGACCATCCGCCGATTCAATATGGCCGCTCTGACAAATGAGGACCTGGACGACTACCGGGAAGACTGGTGGCAGACGGCGGCGGAACGTCGGCGTCAACGAGAGGAAGACGAGGAAGAAACGCGACGCCTCATGCTTCAGCTCGAGCGACGACTCGGTCTGATTCCCATTGGTTCGGCATCGGCCAAGCCCGACGACTTTTTCACAGACGATGACGATTTCGAGATCGCAACGGATCATCTTCCGCAGGCGATCTCGATTCTCTGAACAAAAATTGTTCGACCGCTTCGGCGGTCTTTTTTTATTCTTTTGTCTTGAAGGAAAACAGATCAGCAATGAAAAAAACAGGAAAGACGATCAGTGCATTTAAAATACGAAGAATTCTTCGCGGTTCCTGCAAAACACGCCAGAGCCACTCAAATCCGATGGATCGCATCCATTTTGGGGCGCGGGCAATCGAGCCAGACCAAAAATCAAATGTCCCGCCAACGCCAATGACGGCGCGCAAAGCCGGAAAATCAGAAAGATGACGCAAAATCCATTGTTCTTGTTTTGGATGACCCAATCCAATGAGAAGGATTTGCGGAGCGAACAGCACAAGACGCGAAAGCGCCGATTCCGACTCCGCGTCCTCCGTTCCGTCGCGCGAAATCTTTCCACCTTCTTCCGCAAGAATGTCCACGGAAAATTTTTTTTGCATGGTTTCCGCGGCTTTTTTTGAAACATCTGGTTTGCCGCCGAAAAAGCCGACTCGCCAATGATGCGTCGCGGCCATGCGAATCAGCTGTTCGGCAAGGTCAGCTCCGGTAACCCGATGAACCCGCTCCCCGATGATACGCAGCAAGCCAGCCAGCCCAAAACCGTCGACCACACGAAGATCGGCCTGCTGGATCGTTTTTACGTACGATGGATTTCTTCTTGCTTCCAAAAGGATTTCCGGATTCGCCGTTACAATCCAATTTGGTTTATCCGTTTGTTCAACTAAACGCAAAATCTCCTCCATGGACAAGCCATTGAGCGGAATTCCGAAAACCCATGGCGTAGACACAAAGAATTAATTGATCGGATCACGATCGGGCGGCGGAACATGCGCTCCTTTTCCAGATCGATGTTTGATCGCTAATTTATAGCGCGCCATTTCCCGTTCGAGGCCGGCCGCGGCTTGCGCAAACGAGGCGTCATCCTTCATGACCGCCTGCTTCATGACATTTTCCGCACGTTTTTTTGCTTCTTCAATGATCGAAAGATCAAGTTCATGACCTTGCTCAGCAGTATCAGCGAGCACATTCACGGTTCCGTCATTTCCCACGCGAATAAATCCGCTCGAAACCGCGATTTCTTCTGCCCCTTGTTCGCGGACCACATGCGCGATTCCCGGAACTAATAACGAAGCCAACGGCACATGGTTTGGCAAAATCGTGATTTCTCCATCCGGCGTCGGAAGAGAAATCGACTGCACATCCTCGTCGATTAAGACGCGGTCTGGGGTTACGAGTTTAAAACGCAGGGCCATAAGTTAGCGTTCCGTCTTATTTCACTTCATCAATGCCGCCTTTCATGTAGAACGACTGCTCTGGTTTATCGTCATGTTTTCCTTCCAAAATTTCTTCAAATCCTCGAATGGTTTCTTCGAGCGTCACGTATTTTCCCGGATTGCCCGTAAACACTTCAGCAACGTGGAACGGCTGGGACAGGAATTTTTGGATTTTACGCGCTCGCGTAACCGTTCGCTTATCTTCTTCAGAGAGTTCTTCCATGCCCAGAATAGCAATAATATCCTGCAAGTCCTTATAACGCTGAAGCACCTGCTGAACACCGCGCGCGACTTTGTAATGACGCTCGCCCACGACCAGCGGATCCAAAATCGTGGAGCTCGAATCGAGCGGATCAACCGCCGGATAAATACCCAATTCCGTCAGCGCACGCGCAAGCACGACCGTGGAATCCAAGTGCGAGAACGTGGTTGCCGGTGCCGGATCCGTCAGGTCATCGGCCGGAACATACACCGCCTGCACAGAGGTGATCGAACCGTTTTTCGTCGACGTAATCCGTTCCTGAAGCGCGCCCATTTCCGTGGCAAGCGTCGGCTGATATCCCACCGCAGAAGGAATGCGGCCCAAAAGCGCAGATACTTCTGACCCGGCTTGCGTAAAGCGGAAAATATTATCAATAAAAAGCAAAACATCTTGGCGTTCTTCATCGCGGAAATATTCAGCCATGGACAATCCGGAAAGGGCCACGCGTGCACGCGCACCCGGCGGTTCATTCATTTGACCAAACACGAGTGCTGTTTTATCAGCCACGCCTGACTCGTTCATTTCCGTCCAAAGCGCATTTCCTTCACGCGTGCGCTCCCCGACTCCGGCGAACACCGAATAGCCGCCATGCTCTGCCGCGATATTACGGATCAACTCCATCACGATTACGGTTTTTCCAACACCTGCGCCGCCGAACAAGCCGACTTTTCCGCCTTTCATGAACGGACAAATCAAATCAATAACTTTGATGCCGGTTTCAAGAATTTCAACTTTCGTGGTTTGCTCTTCAAGCTTTGGCGCACTCCGATGAATGGGATAACGCTTTTTCGTTTTGATCTCCTTATCCGTATCCAAGGCCTGACCGGTCACATTGAACATATGGCCAAGCGTTTCTTTTCCAACCGGCACGGAAATCGGCACGCCCGTGTTCACCACTTTCATCCCGCGCATCAAACCATCGGTCGACGCCATGGCGATGGTACGAACCGCGCCTCCGGAAAGATGCTGTTCAACTTCAAGCGTCAAATCTCCGCCTTCACGCGGCACAATAAGCGCCGTCATAAGCGGCGGAACATCGCCCAAAAATGTCACATCCACAACCGGCCCAATCACTTGGGAGATGCGGCCTTCGGTGATAGCTGTTTCCTTGGTGGTTTGTTTCACAGTCATATGTTTATTCATGGGTGATCATTATTTGAGGGCGGCGGTCCCGGCAGAAATTTCCGAGATTTCACGCGTAATAGAAGCTTGCCGCGCCTGGTTTAAAGTAAATGTGAGGTCAGACAGCATTTCGGTCGCCGCATCACCGGCGCTTTTCATGGCAACCATGCGAGCGCTTTGTTCCGAAGCCGCAGATTCAAGAAACGCCTGATACAACTTCATTTCGACCATACTTGGCAGAAGTTTTTGCATCACCGCATCACTGCCTGGTTCAAAGATCGTTCCTTCCTCTTCGTCCTCAGACTCAACTCGCTCATCTGAATGCTCAGTTTCACCTTCTTCTCCTTTCTCCTCGATCATAGTCGATTCTTTCGGTAATTCCGCTTCAGGCATAATCGGCAAAAGCTGAACCACGGTCGGAACTTGGGAAAGCGCACTTTTAAAATCCGTGAAAGCAACGAACACGCGATCAACTTTCTGCTCAAGAAATTCCTTGCTGATGTATTCAGCCGCAGGCTTAACCCGCTCAAACGAAGGCGCATTTGAAATCGAGCCAAAGGAGGCAATCAGCTCAAGATTCGCTCGTCTAACAGCCTGCTCGGCGCGGCGACCGACGGTCATCACCCGAATGATTTGCGAGTCGCGCGAACGGATAAATTCCAGCGTCTTTTTGACAATCTGGCTGTTGAATCCGCCGCACAGACCGCGATCTGACGCGAGGAGAACAACCAGCGTCCGAATGGATGAGCCGCGAGGAATACCGGGCCCGACTAAATACGCGTATTGTTTAGGATCGATTCGTGTTCGCAGTTCAGCCGTCATTTCTTGGATCAAGTTTGCGTACGGCCGCGTTCCAAGCGCAAGCTGAGTCGCCCGCCGCATCTTTGATGCCGCGACCAATTCCATCGCCTTCACAATCTTTCCAATCGATTTGGTAGATTTGATGCGTCGGCGAATAATGCGCGTGGAAACAGCCATAAGTTATTTTTTCTTTTTAGCGGACGACGCCTCTTGCGAAGCCGCGGCAAACTCTTCATTCCATTCCGTGATCGCTTTTTTCAATCCTTCTTCAATATCCGGTTCCAGCATTTTCTTCTCACGCAAAGCTTCCATGGTTTTTTTCGCATGGTGATCCAAATAAGCAAGCAATCCGGTTTCCCAGGCGCTGATTTTTTCTACTGGAACGGAATCCGCGTATCCTTTTGTTGCCGCGTAGAGCACGGCGACTTGATGTTCCATGCTGAACGGCTGATATTGACCCTGTTTTAACAATTCCACCATGCGGCGGCCGCGCTCAATCTGCTTTTTTGTGGTTTCATCCAAATCCGTCGCCAGCTGAGCAAACGCTTCCAATTCGCGATACTGCGCCAAATCCAAACGCAGTGGACCCGCGACTTTTTTCATGGCTTTTGTTTGCGCCGCACCGCCGACGCGGGATACGGAAAGACCCACGTTCAGCGCCGGACGAATGCCACGGTAGAACAAATCACTTTCCAAAAAGATCTGACCATCCGTGATCGAGATGACGTTCGTCGGAATGTAGGCGGACACGTCGCCCGCCTGGGTCTCAATGATGGGCAGGGCGGTCAGCGATCCACCGCCGAGTTCCTTGGACAATTTCGCGGCGCGCTCCAGCAAGCGCGAATGGAGATAGAAAATGTCGCCCGGATACGCTTCGCGTCCGGGAGGGCGGCGCAGGAGCAGCGAGACCTGGCGGTATGACCAGGCGTGCTTGGAAAGGTCGTCGTAGACGATCAGGGCGTCCTTGATCATCCTGCCGCCGATGTTCACACCGTTCTCCATGACCTCTTCGCCCATGGCGCAACCGGCGTAGGGCGCGATATACTGCAGCGCGGCGGGGTCGGAGGCGCTCGCGGTCACGACGATGGTGTATTCCATCGCGCCATAGCGCTCCAGCGTACCCACGACTTGAGCCACCGTGGACAATTTCTGCCCGATGGCGACATAGATGCAGATCATGTCCTGGCCGCGCTGGTTGATGATAGTGTCGAGCGCGATCGCCGTCTTGCCGGTCTGCCGGTCGCCGATGATGAGCTCGCGCTGGCCGCGGCCGATGGGGATCATCGCGTCAATCGCTTTAATACCCGTCTGCACGGGCTGGTTCACGGGCTGGCGCATGATCACGTTCGGCGCGATGCGCTCGACCGGGCGAAAAGCCGTGGTGTCGATGGGACCCTTGCCGTCCACCGGTTGGCCCAGGGCATTCACCACGCGCCCCACCATGG
>DASTLG010000005.1:0-6424 GCA_035715245.1 Patescibacteria group bacterium | reverse complement strand
CAAGAACGCTTCTGGATCGCCTTAGCCAATCCGGGAAAAAAATTAACCTCCGGAGACGAGCTCATGCTCAAAGATGGAACAAAGACGACGGTCATCGACAAACTTCCTGATGGAACCATTCAGCTCGATTTCCAGCGATCTCCAGACGAGGTTTTTTCGATTGCTGATCGCGTTGGAGAAATCCCTGTTCCGCCGTACGTCCGTAAGCAACCTGAACATGAAAGTCAGTACCAAACGATTTACGCTAAAGAACTCGGTTCAGTTGCGGCTCCAACCGCCGGCTTCCATTTCACACCAGCGCTCTTTGAGGCGCTTGCATCCAAAGGTATACAAAAAGCATTCGTGACTCTGCACGTGGGGCTCGGGACATTTCGACCCATGAAAACAGAAACAGTAGAAGCTCACAAAATGCACAGCGAGTGGTTTTCTATTCCAAAGGAAACACAAGATCTCATCGAACAAACAAAAAAAAGCGGCCACCGGGTGATTGCCGTCGGCACCACGGCCGTTCGCGCGCTAGAATCCAGCGCCCTTACGGCGACATTCTCCGGTTTCACTTCCCTCTTTATTACGCCTGGATATTCCTTTCGCGTGATCGACGGACTTATGACCAATTTTCACCTTCCAAAATCAACACTTCTTGTGCTGGTAAGCGCGTTTGCCGGCCGGGAAGGAATGTTAGACGCCTACCAGCACGCCATCGATTCCGGATATCGTTTTTACTCCTTTGGCGACGCCATGCTCATTTTATGAGCCGTTTCGCTTCTTCGTAACAGCGCTTGATACGCTCCAGATGCTGCGGCCAGGTATGATTCCTTAGAATGCGTTCGCGGCTTTGTCTTCCCATTTTTTCACGTTCCGCTTCGGATAAACGCGTAAATCGCTTCAGCACACGGGACCAGTCGGTTATGTCGCCCGGGGTGACCAAAAATCCATTCTCCTCATCTTTTACGAGTTCTGGATTGCCGCCCGTCTTTGTCCCAAGGCATGGAAGCCCGGCCGCCATCGCTTCCAGAAGCGAACCCGAGGCATTTTCATAACTTACGGTCGGCAGAACAACCGCTTCTGCATGATCGCGAATCATCGCAAGTTCTTCTTTAGGAACAAATCCCAGAAACTCGATATTTTTTATATTTAGCCGCTTAACAAGCGATTTGAGCGATTCTTCTTCCGGCCCTTTTCCGGCGATTTTTATTTTCAGGTTCGGAACTTCAAGCGCCGCTTCAATCATGCTAGATAATCCTTTTTCACGGGATAAACGGCCCGCGTAGAGGACGTATCCGCCGCCCCGAAGCGCTATCCGTTCAGGAAGATCTGTCGGATTCGGAACGTACCGCATCTGCTCCGCTGGTTCATGCCATTCTTCCATTTTTTTCTGCATGAATCGCGAAGGACATAAAAATAATTGAATCGTTTTTTCATATGCCTGCCGCGATTTGGTCCAGGTTATCTCAAGCGCCGCAAGAAAGTTTGCCAGATATTCCGGCGCCGCACAGCGATGTTTCACGATTTCAAAATAATGACCGTCCTTTCCATGCGCACACACGCCGGCTTGATCAAACATGGCGTAATTTGGTGAAGCGAGATTGTAGTCATGAAGCGTCATGACCGCCGGAATACGGGAGACACGGATCGGTCCTAAAATCGAGGAAGACAAATGGTGATAAACATTGTGCAAATGAATCACATCTGGGTTAACTTCATGAATCATGCGCCTGATCTGGAGACGCGCTTCACTATTCCATAAAAAATTTCGCGCTTTTTTCAGATCCTTCCACCAGCCTTCGCGGCGGCTTAAATCAAACCGTTCGACGAAATATTTTTTGTCCGTTGAAGGCTCGTTCTCGGGGCTTTCGGTTGAAAACACATGCACCTCGTGTCCTTCCTCCCGCTGTTTTGACATGAGCTCATGGAGATACACTTCCGCTCCGCCTCGCTCATCAAAAAATTTATTTACATGCAGAATCCTCATAGCAGGGTTTTATACAGATCCGCATAGGTGCGCGCCATAATCTTCTGATCAAATTTCTTTTGAACGATTTTTTTTGCTTTTTCTGCTTTATTCAACGCAAGACGCGAGGATCGCAGGATGTTCAATATCGTCTTCGCCCATTTATTCGGATCACCGGCGGGCGCAAACGTGATAGATGCCGCATCAAAGGCTTCGTGGAACACCGGAAGATCGCTCGCGATAATCGGCACACCCGCAGCCGCGGCTTCCAAAAGAGCCATACCCTGACCTTCCCATCGCGACGGAAAACAAAACACGTCCGCCGCCGCCAGCCGCTCATTCACATCCGTTACCGTCCCCCAAAAATGGATCTTCGCATCCAAATCAAGTTCATGGGCGAGCTGTTTTAATTTAGCCGCGGCCGGTCCAGAACCGAGTACATCCAATATCCACGGCGTTTTTATCTGATGAAGAGCAGAAAAAAGCGTGGCATGATCTTTTTGAGCCGTTAATCGTCCAATAGTAATAAAACGCGCCGGCCGATGAAAAGATCTGCCTAGACGCGGAATCGGCATGTTAAGGTCAATCCCATTCCGAATAACCGATACATGATTTGCCGGGACATGAAATTCAGCCTTGATATACCGCTCCACCGCTTCCGAAACGCACACAACGCGTTTTGCTTGGCGAAAAGCCTTGCCGCGGGCGATGTGATGCAGCCACGGGTCATCTCGATCATCATTATGCGCCGTAACAATCCATGGCGTTTTGGATTTGAGCGATTGCAATGCTCGAGAAACCCAAATCTCAGATAAATGCGCATGAACCAAATCCGGATTAAAGTAAGTGATTTGTTTTTTTAAAAAATTCTGGGTTGAAAGCCGGCGCCAGGATGAAACCGCCGGACCGATGACGGTTTCCAGTCCAGCTTGTTTAAAATCGCGCTCCATTTCTCCTCCGCCGCCAGCCGCGATCACGACCACGCGGAATCCTTTTTTCTTCAAAAGAACGGAAAGATCCAGCACCATGCGTTCCGCTCCGGCCCGGCCTAATGACCAAAGGACCTGCATCACCAAAGGACGTTTCATACCCAATTTATTTTAACACAGCTGTTACGACTTGGTTCGTGTTTCGTTTCACCATTTGCGGCACGCGCCTGGAAAAAAGCAGACCGCACGTGAGGACGAGACCAACCGGAAGCCATAAATGCGAGGTCCAGTAGGTCGTATTGAACACCTGATAGACAAACGCGCCGATCGTTCCCGCGACGAGATAAAAGAATACCGCTTGTTCTCTTCGTTCTGAAATCACACGCTTCATTTGAACCAGGCGACGTCCGAAAAGAAAGAAAAAAACAAGAAGCGCGGCGATGCCGATCAGCCCGGTTTCAGCGAGCACCTTCTGAAATAAGCCGTGCGAATCCAATGGCGCACCAAATTCATAGTTAAAGATCCAAACCGAAGCGACTCGGTCCACAAATGTTCCGGCGCCGACACCGAATAGAGGACTTCCCTCAAAAAGCTGATACGCAATTCCGATCAGCATGGCACGCGAATCCGTTGAGCTCTGCACGCCCGATTGGTTCATAAACATGAGCATGTAAGCGGCAAGCGGAAGGAACAACAGAACGATCGCAAGGACCGCGCGGATATGCTGTTTGATCCATGGCCGCCAAAGCGTTGCGCACAGAAAAAGAACTTCTGTCCCAAGGCTAATCCATGCTGAACGGGCAAACGTAAGGATCGCAACGAGGCACGCAAGACCAGCCGCAAAAAAAGCGCCTTGTTTCGCGAGTCGAGTCTGCACCAGAGCCGCGAGCGCAAGCGCAACCGGCGCCGCAAAGGATAAAAATTCCGCAAGGACATTATGGTTATCTCCAATCGGAAACACGCCAAAAAACGACATGGGGTGGGCACGAGCAAGAACCGTCTGATCATCTGATCCGTACCAAAGCGAACGCATTCCATCCAGCGAGAATACGGCGCCGACGATCGTCAAAATTGCGAGGACAACCAGCAATTGTTTTTTAGAACGGATTACATTTGCCGGTAAAAAAACGCATGAGAAATACGCCCATAGCACAGGCCGAAAACTATATTTTATAACCAAAAGCGCATCTGGATGCGCCGGAGAAAACAGCGAAAGCGCATGCGCAAAAAAAATCAGGAGGAATGCGCCTAAGAGCGGGAAGAGAAATTTTTCTCGTGGCGCATTCACAATCCAAAGCCAGAATTGTTTGACAAGAAGCGTTCCAAAAAGGAGTCCGGCGAGCAGTTCTGCTACGCCGATTTCGATCGAACCGTTCACGATCGGTCCGATTATTGGGATGGAACCAACCCCAAAAACAGCTGTCCATCCAATCAGCGGAGCGAGCGCCACCCATGCGTAGAATGCGATGCGCGGGAACACCCATGCCAAAAACACGCCGCTTAAACCAGCGATGAGCAAAAATGAAATATGCGGCGGAAGCAAAACAATCGCCATTGCCGCCGCGCATAACAGGACGATTAAACGGGCATCTAATAATGATCGAATGGACACAGTCTCCCCTATTTTCATGGCTATAGGATAGCACACGGCATGATTTTCAAAATCTTTTATTCAAAAACCTGTCCGCCATAGGACATCTAAAATAATTTGGTTTAGATTTCAATAACCTGCCTTCTGCCGATTCTTTGTATGCTCTTCCAAGGTGGCGGCATACAAAACAGTTCCGGATTTATCCGTTAAAAAATAGAGGTCGTTTGTTTTCAGCGGATTCAGTGCCGCATCAATCGATGACGCGCTCGGATTACTGATCGGACTTGGCGGCAAACCTCGGCGCTTGTACGTGTTGTACGGTGAATCAGAAGTTAAATCCGCCGCTGTCGCGCGCGCGCCTGAACCGAGGGCATACGTGAGCGTCGCATCGCTCTGCAAAGCCATACCTTTTTTCAGCCGATTAAGAAAAATCCCAGCTACATGCCTGCGATCATCCGGCGTCCGCACTTCTTTTTCCACGATCGATGCCAAAATAATCACCTCATCCAGATTTTTGAGCGGTGCTACCGAACCATTCGCCACAGAAGCCGTCCCATAGCGCGTTTCAAACTCATTGAGCTGTTTTGTCACAAGACCATTTGGCAATTCATCCTGCCAAACTCGATAGGTATCTGGAAAAAGATATCCTTCCAACGAGCGCCTGGCTGGCAAATTTTGTAAAAAGGAATATTTTGCACGCCAACGCAAATCAAATGGCGCGGCATCTGCCGATCGGCCGATCGAATTGACGATCTCTGTCTGTTTTATTCCCTGCGTCTGCACAAGATTGTCTGTTTCCTGATCCACAGTCCATCCTTCGATAATCGTCATCTGGACTTCCGTGCGCGCCGGCCCCAAAAAAAGCTGATGCACAATCGCGTGATAACTCATTCCAGCCTGCAAATGATACAAGCCGGCTTTCGGAGTCTGCGCTTCACGATCGAAAAATTCATACCATCGAAAGCCGCGCGTGCTTGCGATCACGCCTTTTGAAGCCAGCAGATTCGGAATGGCATCTGCGTGGGTATTTGGCGGAATTTCAACGGCAACGAGCGCGCCGGTGTGAATGGATCCGATATAACTTTGTTTTAAAAAAGGAAAAACAACGGCGATAAAAAACAGCGCCAAGACAACGGTGATCAATAACTTCAGGCGATTCATGAGAGATGACTGGCTTCGGGAATAGATTTCTTTTTCTGCCGGCGCGCACTCATCCAGCCGAGCATGTATTTTGTAAATGCAAAGGAAAGAAACCCGAGCGCGGCACCGGCTACAACATCCGTCGGGTAATGAACTCCGCAGATAATACGGCCAAATGCAATAAGCGTAGCCATGAGCAGAGCCAGGAGACCAAGCGATACATCACCGTAAAGCAGAGCGAAGGCAACAGCAAAGGACAACGAGGCATGGCTCGAGGGAAAGGAGTAGACGGATGCCGGAGGCGAAATCCAAAGCTGAACTTCCGTTGAAACATGAAATGGCCGAATCCGGCCCAGGAATACCCCGAGAACAAGCGAGAGAGCCAGGGCAATTACGGCGGAAACCGCGGCCCGATACGCGGTCTGACGCAAATTTTTTTTACCGCGATAAACGCCGGTGAGCGCGACCGGAATAACAAGAAAATAAATGAGGTTTGTTGCGCAAAAAACAGCGAACGCTTTGAGCGCCGGCGACTGAAACAAACTCTGCAATCCATGAATGATCTGAAGCTCACCCGACATGAACGATATTAAAACATGAAATAGGAAAACGCGAAATGAGGGTGAATACTCATTTCATTTTTGCCGGTTTTTTTGTCTTATGCGGATACCGGCACCATTTTGAAATTGGGCAACGCCAGCACTGTGGGATTCCGGGCCGGCAAATGTCGCGCCCAAACTGGACCATGGTTCGATTCACGTCAGACCAGCTCTTTTTTGAAATCCGTGTCATGATATCCTGCTCAACTTTTTC
>DASTLG010000004.1:0-3849 GCA_035715245.1 Patescibacteria group bacterium | reverse complement strand
TGAGCGCCATTCGACATGTGCTGGAAACATTTTCCGGACTGCCGGACCGACTGGAGAAAATTCGGACCTGGCGCGGGATTCTTTTTGTGAATGATACGACCGCGACAACGCCGGATGCGACGATTGCCGCATTAGATGCATTCACGCAACGTCCGGAATACAAAAACGCCGACCTGCATCTTATTTTTGGCGGCGCGGATAAGGAACTGCAATTTCAGGAAGTTGCGTCTGTCATTGAATCCGCGAATATCCACATTTATGTTTTACCAGGAACGGCACAGGATAAAATTATCAAATCCTTTCACGCTGCAAATATTTTATTTCAAAGTGTCCCGGATCTGCGTGAAGCGATGCGATTGATTCGTCAGCGGGCGAAAAAGGGAGACGTCGTCCTCCTTTCGCCGGGCTGTGCAAGTTTTGGTTTGTTTAAAAATGAATTTGATCGCGGCGAACAATTTAAAAAAATTGTGAGCCGTCTGCCTTAATTCTTTTTCTTTTTTCGTATGGAGCGAGGATTTGATCTGCCGCCGGCACCGCCTTCTGGGTCGGAATATGTGCCGAGTCCGCGAGGGGTTCCGTTTAGAAAAAAAGGCGTTCCGCCGCCTCCGCCGCCGGAAGCGCTTCGATCCTCAAAAAACGTGCCAGCCGTTCAGTCGGTTTCATCCGGCTTTGCTGAAAGTCCTCGAGGATTACCGCCGCGGAAATATGGCGTCCCGCCCCCGCCGCCAAAAGAAGCGTATCGATCGGTAAAAGCCGTGCCAGAACAAGGAAAATCAAGTCCTCCGCCGATTCCCAAAGGCTATGTTGAAAGTCCTCGAGGATTACCGCCGCGAAAATATGGCGTCCCGCCTCCGCCGCCAAAAGAAGCGTATCGAGAACGGCCGAAGCCGGTTGATCTGGAAAAGCAAAAGCTGGATCAATTGCAATCGATCAAACTCCGGGCGCAGGAATTGTTTCATGATGAGGAGACGAACCGGGAACGGCTAGAAGCGCTGGAAACAGAGATGGAAGAAAAATTTGGAGATGATGACGCGTTTCGAGAAACGCCCGTATTCGAGCGCGTCCGCAACATTCTTTCGGATTTGCGGGAGTCCTATTTTTATGAAGAACGCGAACGGGAAGAAAAGGCTCGATCAGTGGAACAGGAACGATTGGTAAAAGCGGCACGGGCTGAAGAAATCGCTCGCCGGAGCACGCCTATTGAGACCTTGTCGCAAGAAGCGGCTATTGATTTTTTACGCGACATGCCGGAAGAGCAATGGAATGCGCTTTCAGAACCCGAACTGCGGACGCTCCTCGCGCGTTGTGAACAGGCGGAGCATATTGGATCGAAAGCGCAGGATGTTTTGCAGAGAAAAGAAGAGGATGTGATGCTCAAGGCTGATGCAGAATCAGAGAAGGTTGTTGTTGATCAATCCATGGTGGCTGAAGCCGTGGCGCAAGAACTTCCGAGTGAATCGCAGGAGCAAATGGAAGCCGAGCATCCATTCGGTCCAGAGCAAGATCCGCCAGAAGTCCAAGAAGCGAATCAGAAAATCGCGAGCGGATTTTTGGATCGTCTCAGAAAGTCGCGCTGGGGAAAACCCATTCTTCGATTTGTAGCGCTTCTCGCTGGCGCCGTGGCTTTGGATGCAGGAAGTATGAATTTTAAGGAAACCGCAGAGGCATCATCGATCACACATGTGATGCCGAAGGAACAGGAACCGGAAGAGCTGGAGGATGAAAAACGACTCGAAAATCCCGGAGTACGCCAATCGCTTATGGCACAAATGCTCCGTGAAGTTGAGATTAGGCGTTACCAATCAGAAATGTCAGGCGGTCATCGAAGACACCTCACGGAATATCGCGCCCGAGGGTTAGATACAGAACTATCGTTAGAAGATCGTCAGGCGTTGGACCAGTTACCCAGCCTTCAGGATAAGTTTGTGTTTTTACATCGCGATGATGAAGGAATTTTGAATGCCTACTTTGATTCAGATCTGCGCATTCGATCGTATCGCGAACTCGCTCAACTTATGGGAGGCGAATTCCGGCACTCGAATGCGGTTCGTGAATTTACCGAGCTCACGGCTCAATCGGCGCTCGAGGTGATTCCGAAAATGAATAACCAGCAGGAGGCGATGGACCTGTTTCATAAGCTCTCCAATGATATGTATGAGATTCAGGGAGCGCTTGCGGTCAGAAATTTGATGCTTCAACTACGAGATGCGCTTCCTCGCGGACATATTCTGCGAAACGAACTTGAAGCATCGGCGCTGGTTCAACCAGAGGCTTTGAAGCTGTTCGAAAAACATAAGGATAATATGGCGCTCTTTGATCAGGTGGCGGGCACGGTTACAATTTATCGAAATGTGAACGGGAAAATGATTCGTTTAGAGGTGATGCCGGCCAATGGCGGAGATCCGGAATCTGCGGCATATGGAGCAGAGGGCGCGCATTCATATGTGCGGACGCCGGACGGTTCTTTCACCTTTTATCAAACGGTCCGCCACAAAACGCCGAATTGGCAGATGTCCTGGGTGGCGGATGGATCTAAGCTTCGTTACACGGCGGATAAGCAGAACGTGGAATATCAGGATTTGGATGGAACGTGGAAACGTCTCACCGGAGAAGAGGCGGAATTCTTTGGAGAAAAGCCGTTTAAGAAAAAAGAGCAATCTGCGGTCTTCCGAGCGGCGACCACAAAAATGGAGGATGGCACAGTGATTCGACCGAATCCTTGGACGGTAAGTGATCTTATGGATGAAGAAGGGAAATTGAAATCTGTATACGATCGAAATGATTTTGGGCCGATGGCAATAAAAATGCTCGATCCGAAGAGCGGAGAGGTTTTACACACGCTTTTCCATTCAAGTCCGATGGATCGCGACCCAGAAAAATTCCTGGAATTTTCTCATGGATGTTCTCACATGAAACCTGGAGATGTTCAGCGTATGGCTCATTATTTAAAAAATGGAGCAACGATTCGTATCAGCTCGGTTTTGGGGGAACGGCCGGAAGCATTGCCTGAATCAAAACGCGTGGGGATCCAGGAAATCGATCGCGCGATCGGACAACGTACGCGACTCGCAGAAAATAAAAAAGCGGACCAATCTCGTCCGCAAGGCTAACATCGAATCTCTACTGGCGAATCAAGAGCCAGCCGCGAATGGGTCGCGGCATGAGTTCTCGTACATCATCAAGGTCTTCGTCATCGAGCGCGATACAGCCGTTCGTCCAATCACGCGCTGAGCCGAAGCCATGAATCAGGATGTTGTTTCCGAGCGCGGTGTTTTCCGGAGGCATGCATCCTTTTTGTGCCGCCTCAGCGATCTCCTGATATTCCTGATTGGAGATTAGTCCATTTCGCCGGCCAAGCCAGGCATCGGATTCATTTGGATAATGAATGGCGATGGCTCCTGGGAAAGTTGATCGCGGCTTGTCCGAAATTCGGTACCAGCCCTCTGGAGTGCGTCGATCTCCGCGGTAGAGCTTTCGTCCAGCGGCGGGAATCCCGCTGCTGTACACGCCAAGCGCAATCCGGTAACAGGCTGGTTCTTGGCTGTCGGCTCGTTTCTGGATGACGCCATCCTTGTAGAGGCCGAGCAGGCGTTTTTCCTTCCACACGATCACCAGATTTTTCGACGTGAGTCGAGTATCCGGGTCGAGCCCAGATTCTTCTGGTGAATCGAGGGATGTGGGGCAGGTAAAGACCGTGCGCAAGACGATTTCGTTCACGCTCGGTTCTTTGAATGTGACAATGACCTTAGAGGATGATTTTGAAAGGACGTCCTGAGTTGCGGGATCTCCGCAACCGAGAACGAATACGAGGAGCGGGAAAATCCGTTTCATCGAGACCCTCCTGTAGCC
>DASTLG010000003.1:0-6072 GCA_035715245.1 Patescibacteria group bacterium | reverse complement strand
AACGCGCTCTCTCCTTCTGCCCGCTCAAGCAAATCCGGCCGACCAACCCAATCGCCATCTTTCAGCCAGCCGTGATAAATAAGCGGCGCGCCTTTCCGCATGAGCGCCAGCGTCTGCTCAAAACCCTTCTCAGGCGACAGTACGGTTACTTCTTCCCAGGAAGAAACAAGCTCGGAAACAACACGAACCTCGTGTTCTAGTCCGCCCGTCAGACGGCGTTCTTCAGAAGGCGTAAGCGCACGACGATCTTTTGGATCGCCAAATCGATCCCAATACGGCCAATGCGGACATTGAAGATATTTGTAAAAATCCGAGCCGGTTAAATAATCTGTTTTTGGCATACACTCAAAAAAGAGCGTATCTATTTAGAAATCACTTGACAAATCGCATCGTAAAAAAAGACGACTTTGGTATCATAAGCCGCATGCCGCAGACGTTGTTTAAATCCATTCTCGGACACGAGACGATTGTGCGGATTTTAGAGCACGCGGCAAAAGATCCAAGCGTTGCATATCTTTTTACCGGACCAGATCATGTAGGCAAACGATTTGTCGCTTCTTGTTTTGCTAAAGCTCTCCTTGAGATGAATGAGGACGCATCCCTCGAAACGCATCCGGATTTTATCCGCATTACCCGCGAAGACGGCGCGCGCGAACTCGTTATTAAACAAGCCCGTGCGCTTATCAATCGGATGCAGCTTACCTCAGCCAAAGGCGGCCGGAAGGTTGCACTTATTGAACAAGCTGATTACTGGAATGAAGAATCCTGCAATGCGCTCCTAAAAGCCGTAGAAGAACCCTCAGCCAGAGCCGTCTATCTTTTTATCGCCGAACAGCCGGAACGTTTGCCCGCTACTCTACGTTCGCGTTTAACGACAATCAATTTTGAGCGCCTACCCACAGAACAGATTGCGCGCGAATTGGAATCACGAGGAATCGATCCGGGCCAGAGCAAAAAACAAGCCAAAGCCGCGGCCGGACTTCCGGGACTTGCGCTCCGGGCCCAAGAAGAAGGAGCGGATGTTTGGGAGGAAGAACGCCATCGAGCCGCTAGTGCCGTGAAAAATTTTCTGGCGCCGATCGGCGTTCAATGTCAGGCCTACGAACAGCTCGCGGCATTTGTCGAAACAAACGAAGACACGGGCGGCGCTTGGCGCTCCATGCTCTCAGCCATGATGCAGGAATCGATCAACCTGGCCCGGCAAAATCCAAAGATGTTTCTGCGCGCCGGAAATGGATTGATTCACGCCTGGCACTTATCCCAAACAACCCTTTCTCCGCGGCTCGCTCTTGAATGGGCGGCTGTTTCGCCGTATCTTAATGAAGAATCCATCCCTTCGTTCTTACGACATTTTTATTTATGAACCGCTTTCGCTCTTTGTTAGTCGCCGCGCCTCTCTGCGGCCTCGTTTTATTTGGTCAAGGCTGTCTAGATATTGGCGGAACTCCCGCCAGCACCGGAAATGACAGCGGCGTCTTCCGAACAAAAAATTACGGAAGCTCCTGGGAACAATTGAAAAACGTAAATTTGGGAGCAAAAATCGGAAGTCTGGCCAATACGAGCGTTCTCGCGCTTGCGATCGATCCTCAAGATCAGAATGCGATGTATGCCGGCACAAAAGAAAATGGTCTCGTCTATTCCTTGGATGGCGGACAATCCTGGATGCTGTCAAAATCACCGGAACTCTCAAATGGCGCTGTAACAGCGGTGGCTATCAGTCCAACAGACAAATGCACCGTCTATGCCGCGCGCGGGAATCAAATTTTTAAAACAACGAATTGCGAGCGTGATTGGACACGAGCTTTCTTTCACCCTCAAACAGATCGGACGTTCACCGTGCTTGCGATCGATTGGTTCAATCCGGCGAACGTCTATGCAGGAACCAGCCAAGGCGATGTCTTCCGTTCATCTGATAGCGGGGTTTCCTGGCGAGCGATCAATCATCAAGACGGAATGCGGATAAGCACCATTGCCATGGATCCGCACGATTCACGAATTCTCTATATCGGCACCTACGGGGCGGGTATTCAGAAAACAAAAGACAGCGGACTCACCTGGGAAACCATCCGAAAACAATGGCAGGATTTTGATTCCGCCAAGCGCGTGACGGCGATCGCCATTGATCCATTTAATCCAAACACGATCTACAGCGCATCAAAATACGGGATTTTGAAGAGCACTGACGCAGGCGCAACCTGGAAGGCGCTCGCGTTGCCAACCCTTGCGAATGCGATTGAAATCCGCGCGCTCGCCATTCATCCGACCAATGCGAACGTCCTTGTGTATGCGACCGACAGTTCGCTTGTGGTCAGTACGGACGGCGGTTCTACCTGGACTCCCCGCAAATTACCAACGACTCAGTCGATTGGAGCCCTGCTGTTTGATAAAACCTCATCGCCCGCTTTGTATCTTGGCGTGAAGGCAAAAAACTCGAATTAACAAGCGAGCACGAGAATTGACGAGAACACCTGAGTATGACAAGCTCATACTAAATTTTATCGACTATTTTGTTTGATACGTGACGTTTTTTTCACTTTCTTATGAGCACAAAAATCGAAGATCATCGTCAGGAATTTCAGCAGGTCGCTGATCACTTTCATAAAGAAATTCAGAGTCTTCGAACCGGCCGAGCCTCTGCCGGATTAGTCGAGGATCTCCGCGTAGAAGCCTACGGCCAAAGCATGGATTTAAAGTCCGTCGCATCGATCACCACACCGGATGCAAAGACGATTCAAATTGAACCCTGGGATAAATCCATTATCAAAGATGTGGAAAAAGCGCTCATTGAAGCTTCGCTCGGCATGCAGCCGAATACAGCGGGCACAACCATTCGTCTAGTCATGCCGCCCATGACCGAAGAAAATCGAAAAAATTTAGTCAAAACACTGCACCAAAAAACCGAACTCGCCAAAGTCGGCGTGCGGAATCTGCGCGAAAAAATAAAATCCGCGATTACAGACGAAGAAAAGAAAAAAGAAATTTCAGAAGATGAGAAGCGGCGAAAGCTGGAACAGCTCGATAAAGTAATCGCCGAATGGAATACAACCCTTGATAAATTATCAAATGACAAAGAAAAAGAAATATTGACTATATGATCAATCCCGAAGAAAAAATGGATGCGCTCGTTTCTCTCTGCAAGCGCCGCGGTTTCATCTATCCGGATTCGGAAATTTACGGCGGATTTGCCAATGCCTGGGATTACGGTCCATACGGGGTTGAATTAAAAAACAATATTCGCGATGCGTGGTGGCATCGCTTTGTTCATCTCCGTGACGATGTGGTTGGAATCGATGCACCAATTATCCAGCATCCAAAAATCTGGGAAGCTTCGGGTCATTTGAAAAATTTTTCCGATCCGCTCGTCGACTGCAAAAAATGCCGCCATCGATTCCGCGCCGATCAGCTGACATCGAAAAATTGTCCTGACTGTGGCGGTGAACTTACGACCAGCAAAAATTTTAATTTGATGTTCAAGACATTTGTCGGCGTGACCGATGATTCCTCCTCTGTCGCCTATCTTCGGCCCGAAACAGCCGCCGGCATGTTTATCGCCTGGCAAAACGTGCGGGACACGATGCGCAAAAAACTTCCGTTCGGGATCGCGCAAGTCGGTCGCGCATTCCGTAACGAAATTACGCCGGGTAATTTTATTTTCCGAACACGCGAATTCGAGCAGATGGAAATCGAATACTTCATCCATCCCGATCACGCCGCTGAAGCATTTGATCTCTGGCTCGTGGAACAAAAGCGCTGGGTGAAAGACGTTTTAAAAATTGATGATACGCACGTGGTCTATCATGAAATTCCGGAAGCGGATCGCGCGTTTTATTCAAAACGCTCCGTAGATACGGAGTACCAATATCCATTTGGACAAAATGAATTGTACGGGCTCGCACACCGCGGAGACTACGATCTTTCCCGACACCAGGAATTCTCTGGCGAAGATTTAACCTGGCTGGATCCGGAAACCGGCGAGCGCATCCTGCCGCATGTCATTGAACCGACTTGGGGATTGAACCGAACCGTACTTGCTGTGCTTTCAGAACATTTAGACATCGACGAAGCGCCGACCGCAAACGAAGGCGAAAAAGAATTACGCATGGTCTTGCGTTTGCCGCCCCGCTTGTCTCCCGTAAAAGCCGCGGTGCTTCCCTTACAGAAAAAAGACGGCCTTGCCGAACTCGGCCGCGAACTCACCCAAAAAATCCGTGCCGCAAATATTGTCGTTGAATATGACGATTCTGGTTCGATTGGAAAGCGCTATCGCCGTCAGGATGAAATCGGCACGCCGTGGTGTTTTACCGTGGACTACACCACAAAGGACGATCGGACGGTAACCGTTCGCGACCGGGATCAGATGAGTCAAGAACGTTTGACAATGGACGATGTGCCAGCCTGGATTAACGAGCATCTTCAATAAATTATGACAATCAACCGAACCCTGAAAAACGGAATGCAGGCGATTCTCGTTCCACAGAAAGGCGCAACCTCGATGACCGTGATGGTTTTTGTGAAAGTCGGTTCGCGCTATGAAAAATCCGAAACAAGCGGCGCTTCTCACTTTGTGGAGCATCTTATGTTCAAAGGAACAAAGCGGCGTCCGCATTCACTCATGATCACCAAGGAACTCGACCGATACGGCGCGGAATTCAATGCATACACCAGCAAAGACATGACCGTGTATTTTATTAAAATGGATGCCGCGAAAACCGATTTAGCAATCGATATTCTGCATGACATGCTTTTTCATTCTTTGTTCAATCCAGAAGAGGTCAATCGGGAACGAGGCGTGATCATCGAAGAAATCAACATGTACGAGGACAATCCTCGAGCCCACGTTGAAGATCTTCTTGAGGAAGTCTTATTTCCGAATAATACACTAAGCTGGCCGATTATCGGTCCAAGAGCTGTCATTAAAAAAATCAGTCGTGATGAGCTTAAAACCTATCACGATACCTATTATATTCCCTCACGGATGACAGTGGTCGTATCTGGAAAAATCATCCCGGGAATCTGGAACCTTCTGCAAAAAACATTTGGAAGCGTTCACGAACCCGCAAAACCGGCCGATGCGCCCTTCCTGACATTTGAAAAACCGGCGGTTCTCGCCCGGCCGTTCACGCATCAGCAAAAAAAGACGGAACAAATTAATCTCGCGATCGCTTTTCATGGATTGCCCTATGGCCATAAACAAATGCCGGCCATGAATCTGCTCGCGACTATTTTAGGCGGCAGTATGTCATCCCGGCTGTTCATGGAAGTTCGCGAACGCCGCGGTCTCTGCTATTCCATCAGCGCGTCACACCAGCCGCTCGAAGATATCGGCGCGTTCAGCATTATGGCAGGTCTGGACAAAAGCCGGATCCATGAAGCGATCAAAGTCATCTGGCAGGAACTGGAGAAAACAATTAAAGAATCTGTGAAAGCAGATGAATTGCGCCGCGCGAAAGATCATTTACGCGGCCGGATCATGCTTTCTTTTGAAGATTCGGCGAATCAGGCGGATTGGTATGGAAAACAATGGATGTTTCAGAAAAAATTGCTCACGCCAGAAGAACGGTTACGGCAGATGGAGAAGGTGACCGCCGCAGACATCCGTGCTATTGCGAAACAAACCTTCCGCAAAGAATCCATGGCCGCCGCCGTCGTCGGCCCGTTCAAAACCAAAGACGAAGTTGCTCATCTGTTCAAGATCGATTAAGATCGTGGCGCTTATGCGAAAATGCATTATTGCGAACTGGAAAATGCACTACGGCCCGATTAAAGCGGGCGCTTGGATTCGGGCATTTCGCCGCGAACGTTTGCCAAAAGATTTGGACATCGGGGTGGCTGTTCCTCATGTCTCGCTCGCGGCCGCACGGGCCTCACTCGGCCGGGCCAGCGCTCCGCTTCTTGGAGCACAGAATGCCTTTTGGATGAATGAAGGTTCTTTTACCGGAGAAATCTCACCGGAAATGCTCAAAGAATTTGGAACCCTCTTTTGTCTCGTCGGCCATAGTGAACGCCGTCTTCAGCTTGGAGAAACGGATGAGATGATTGCAAAGAAAGCCGCCGCTCTTCAAAAAGCCGGCA
>DASTLG010000002.1:0-7871 GCA_035715245.1 Patescibacteria group bacterium | reverse complement strand
ATAAACAACTAAAACATCCTGGCCTTTATCCATGAAGTATTCTCCGAACGCACAGCCGGCATACGGCGCAAAAAATTGAAGCGAAGCCGGATCAGATGCAGAAGCCAAAACGACGATCGTGTAATCCATGGCACCAGCTTCCTCAAGTTTGGAAACGAGTTTCGCGACTTTGGAGGCTTTTTGCCCAATCGCGACGTAGACGCAAATCACGCCCGTCCCCTTTTGGTTGATGATCGTATCGATGGCAATAGCCGTTTTTCCGGTCTGACGATCGCCGATGATTAATTCGCGCTGACCGCGGCCGATCGGAATCATAGAATCAATCGCTTTGATGCCGGTCATGAGCGGAACGGTAACCGCTTCGCGCGACATCACACCGGAAGCAACTTTCTCCACCGGATATTGAGCGACGGATTTAATCGGCCCTTTTCCATCCAGCGGAACGCCAAGCGGATTCACCACACGACCGACAATTTCCGGTCCAACCGGGACAGAAAGCAGTTTTCCCGTACCGCGAACCGTTTCCCCTGTGGCGACATCCGTTAATCCGGAAAGCAAAATACCTCCGACATGGTCCTCCTCCAAGTTCAGCGCTACGCCGACCGCACCGCTCGCAAATTCCAGCATTTCCATGCTTTGTACATTCCGTAATCCGGCAATTTTGGCGATGCCATCCCCTACTTCAAGGACATGGCCAACCTCGGATTGTTCCGGTGCGGCGGAAAACTCCCGAATCTGCTCGCGAAGCGCGGCCACGATATCGTGCGCGGGAGCAACATTTACCTTTGATGGTTCATTCATAGATCAGATCGTAAGGGAATCAAGCTTTTAATTTTTGTGCAAGGCGATCAAGGCGGCCGCGAACCGTGGCATCAAACTGCCAATCGCCGGACTGTAACCGCAATCCGCCAATCATGGATGGATCCACCTGCGTTGAAAGCGAAACCGCGAGTCCCCATTGGCGTTCCAGAACGGATTTTATTTTTTTCTTTTCTTCATCCGTTAACGGGATCGCGGAAATCGCTTCGATCTCACGGGCTTGATTCAAACGGCGGCGGACGATTTTGAAGCGTTCAATGAATTGATCTAAATCCTGCAGAGCTCGCTCGCGCAGGAGAACGAGAACCGTATGCGCAACTGGAAGCGGCATATGCCCTTTGATCACGTTCTCAACCAGCTCCAGTCGCTTTGCAAGCGGCGCGGTAGAGTGCAGAACGCGATCGCGGATCAAATAATCGCTCTGGAAAACGTCGGCCAATTCCTTCAGCGAAACCAACGCCTCATCCTGAGCATCCACGGTTTGGAGCTCAATGATAAGCGCTTCTGCGAGCGCGTCTAAAAAACGCGTGCCTTTCATACCTGTTCTTCTTTGAGTTCATCAATCGCTTTTTCAATTAATCCATGCTGGGCCGCGGCGTTCACGGATGCGCCTGCGACTTTTTCGGTCGCGAGCGTTACTAAATCAGCCATTTCATTCTTAATCGCCTTGATGATCGATTCTTTATCGCGCTTTAAACGCGCACGCGCGTCTTCCAGCTGTTTTTCCAAATCTTTTTTGCTCGCGTCTAAAACCTTCTGTTTTTCGATTTCAGCTTGATCGCGCGCTTCCGCGACAAGGGACTGCGATTCTTTGCGCGCATACTGCAGAATCGATTTCTTTTCTTCTTCCGCTTCCAACAGCTGTTTCTTTGCCAGATCAGCATCTGAAAGGCCGTCGCTTATCTTTTTTGCGCGATCGTCCATGGTTTTAAGGAGCGGTCGATAAATAAATCGCCACACCACGACCACGACAAGGGCAAAATTAATCAATTGGGCAATAAACAATTCCCAATTAATGCCAAGGGAGGCAAGAATCCCAGTTTGAACGGTTTCATTCATAAGAAGTAGGCGCAGGTTTCAAGAACCAGCTCGCAGCCCCCTGAACATCCAAGAGGCTGAACAGCTGACGCTTGATTATAACGTGAACACAACAACCAATGCGTAAATGGCAATGGCTTCCGCAAATGCGGCACCGAGCAGCATCGGAACGAATAAACGATCCGCGGCTTCCGGATTGCGGCCGATCGCTTCCATGGCTTTCGCCACAATCTTTCCAATCGCGTATGACGGAGAAAGACCGCCGACCGCGATGGTCAGACCTTTGACTAAAATACGCAAGCTCTCTGCATCCATAGATATTCGGTTTCCGGTCGACGTGGAAAAGGAAATTTTTAACGTCGCCATGTCCCGAGTTAAGGATAAATCGGCGCTTGATCTCATTCGAGGTCAAGTCCCCATTCACCCTTACGCGGTCGTTTCCGCCAATTCCGCTTTAGATTCGAGCTCTCCGCCTGCCTTGTGCTCTTTGTGCTCGTGTCCTTCCCCATGCGGCGGCATAGAAAGAACCGTCAAATACACGAGCGTCAAAAGAGAAAATACCGTCGCCTGCACAATCCCGACGATCAGCTCAAGCGCCATGAACGGAAGCGGGAGAAAAAACGCAAACAAGGAGGCCATCACGGTCATAAGCACTTCTCCGGCAAAGACGTTTCCAAATAACCGAAGAGAAAGAGAAGCGATCTTTGCGAATTCACCAACCAGTTCAATCAATCCGACCACGAATTCGATGAGCGCCGTGAGAATCGCAATTGGATTGAATTTTTTGATGGATTTCCAAAGCCCGCCAATTTGGATAAATTTATTGATATGTTTCCAGAGTCCAACCGTTCCGATTCCGACGGCGTGCGCAGAAATCACGGACACAATCGCCATGGCGAGTGTCAAATTTAAATCGCTGGTCGCCGGACGGAATAACGGAATCCATTCGGTTCCGTGCATAAGGCCGATGGATCCAGTGCCCGGCAAAAGACTCATCCAGTTTGAAACCAAAATGAAAAAGAAAAGCGTTCCGACTAGCGGCAAAAATTTCTTCGATTTTTCCCGGCTGCGCGTTACCTGGTCAAAATATCCTAAGACCCATTCCAGAGCCGTTTCAATAAAATTCTGAATTTTTCCCGGCCGTTCTTTCAGCCCGATCCGAACGACGATGGCTAAAACAAAAAAAATCAGCAAAGCAACCGTCGCATTGATTTGCGTGTTCGTCACCGGAAATGTTCCGATGGTGAAGACCGTCTCAGCGGCAATTGGTACGTTGATCATTTTTTTCTTTAATCTTTTTTCGCTTTAAACAATTCGCTTAATTTTTTTGCCTTCCGCATCATGAGCACAAGCGTAACCGCAAGGGCCAAAAAGAGCCCAATTACCGCAAAAAGCGGCGATGTGTGCCAATGCTGATCCATCCAGCGCCCGCCTAAGGCGAACAAAACGGTCGGAATCGCGATCGCAATGAGCACGTCCCAAACAAAACCGATCGCTTCTAATGTTGAGACCTTTTTATCTGGCGATGGTTTTTGCGGTGCCTGCGGCAAATCTGGCATAAAAAGGCGCCTCTATGATAGAGGTTGAAGAAAAAATCGTCAACGGTCGAATTTTTTTAAAAAAAGACCCCGAGCAGATCGGGGAAGCAAAAGCCGTTTTCATGCCGCACCAGGCGGAAGATCGTCGTCATCTTCATCCGCTTCATCTTCTGCTAAAACAACTTGACTTGGGCGTTGGTGAGCCTGGATCAGGCCGCGCCTCTTTCGCCTTTTCCATTCCTCCAGGCGCGCATTCCACATATTCCTTTCAATTTGAAAAAGTTTTTCTTGAAAATCCTCTTCAAATAGGCGCCTGAATCGCCTGCTTAAAAAATAATACAGCACTAGCAAAGCGAAGATCGCGGTTAACCAGCCCATGATCGTCTGCCTCCTTGTAAAAGATCTGACAAACTATGACGGGTTTTTTCGTTTTGGTCAAGATTTGTATTTAAGAGAAACGACCTATAACCAGGAAACCAAGATTACGGCCGCGGTGTGTAAGGTCACCCAAGCCGACGTGCGAGAGACCGCCGTAAAAAGAGCTCCCACCGTATAGAACCTGAGAACGGTGCGTATCCGAGAGCCATACGGCAGTCTGGCTTCTATCCCACTGCCGATAATGGATATTGCCAAGAATATTGAATTCAATGACACGGGGAATATCAATAGCAAGACCAGGAATTGTGTGGAGATTCAGGGCCTTCGCAAAAGCTTCCAAGACTTTTGGATCTTTCAATTCAATCAGCGATAAGTTGAAACGTGATCCTTTTATTTTAAAATCTGCTATAATTTTTTCTTTCCGAAGTCCTTCAAGAGCTGGTGCAAGGGGGTCATTTACATACTGATTATCAAAGTGAGGTTTCTCATGAGAATCAACTAAAATCCAGGCCCCAGGAAGACTGACGGCAGAAGGATCAAAATCACCTGATTTTACTTCGTCAAAAAAATCGATGTCGTATTTTCTGTCTGGAGTGCCTTCCCCTGGTTTCTCTTTCCATCCAGGAAATTTTTTTGGCTCAACATCCGTGATGATACCGTCAGCGTCACGCTTAATTTCCGCCATTGAAATGGACGGAAGATAGTGAAGTTCTAAACCCAGTCGTCGCCATTCTAGAATTCGTTCCGCGGTCGCTTGTTTTGGAAGTGGATGGACAACAATTTCTTTGCCAAAGAATTTACGTAAGGCCCGAGATTCACGAGTAATGATTTCACTAAAGATTCGTTCATCTTCTATTCTTTTCTGATCTTCTGCGGAAAGAACAAAATCAGTTTCTGCACCAAAGTCTTCAACTGGCGGCGATTTACGCCTTCTTCCTGTTCCTTTCTTGCCTAATACAGTTTCGAAAAAGGCTGGCGTATCAGGATTTCGTTTCTGATCGTTAAATGGATTTCCGAGAGATGAAGAAGGGGGCATATCTTACTTTTTATCTTCTTCTTGATTTGAAGGAAAACGAACAATGAGACGGAAACCATAGCTGACGGACAGAACATTTTGGTCGCTCCAAACGACGAGCGAAAGGCCACCAAAATCAGATCCTCCGCCACGCAAACGCCTAAAACCGTCTCGATCCTTATCCGAGAACCACTCGGAGGTGGTGCCCTTACCCCATTGGGGATAATAAATATTTCCAAGGATATTGAATTCGATCATACGCGGAATACCTATGGCGAAACCTGAAACCATATCAAGATTCAAGGTTTTTACAAATACTTCCAAGACTCTTGGATTTTCCAATTCTTGTGGCGATAGACAAAAGCGTGATCCCTTTATCCTAAAGTCAGTCAAGACACCTTCTTTCCGAAATTTTTCGAGAACCGGTGCGAGAGGGTCATTTTCGTACATCTGATCGCCTTGATCGTAGTTGGGTTTATCATGTGCATCAATCAAGATCCAACTCCCCGGAAGATCAAGCACAGAAGGATCGAGATTACCCACTTCAACTTCATCAAAAAATTCCATACCGTATAAACAATTTGGCGTATATGGTCTGCCCGGTTTCTTTTTCCAGCCTGGAAAATCAATGGGAATGACTTCTAAAATTTTTCCCTTCGGATCTCGCTTAATTTCAGCCATTGAAATTTTGGGTAAATAATGAAGTTCAAAGCCTAGGCGCCGCCATTCGAGGATCCGTTTTCTTGTTGCTTCTTTAGGAAGCGGAGGAACAGCAATTTCTTTGCCGAAGAATTCGCGCAAGGCTCGACGTTCACGAAGAATGATTTCACTGAAAATTCGCTCGTTCTCGATCTGATTCTGGTCCCCTGCAGAAAGAATAAGGTCCGTCTCAGTACCAAAGTCTTCATTTGGTTTTGGGAGCGTAGGAGCACCTTTTCCAAGTACGCCCTTCACAAACGCCTTGTGATTTGAATCGCGCTCTTTTGGTATTTCAAATGGATTTCCGAGAGGATGAGAGGGATGCATATCTTATTCTTTGTGATTTTCTTCTTGGCTTGAAGGAAGGCGGCCAATGAAACGGAAACCGACGTCGAAGTACCGACTCGCGGGATTGACCTTCTCGACACACGAAAGACCACCAATGTGAGAGGATCCGCCAAACAAACATTCACCTTCTAGATTATCCGAGAACCATTCGTATGTATTCGTCTTATCCCACTGTGGGTAGTAGATATTGCCGAGGAAATTGAATTCAATGGCACTCGGAAGAGAAAGACAAGTTTCCGATATATTCATAGCTTGCGCGATCGCTTCTTTTACTCGCGAATTATCCAAATCAATTCGGGAAAGCCCATAACGCGAATCAGCAAGAAGAGTTTTGCTATGAATCGAAGTTCGTTTAATAATCTCTTTCTTATTCAGTTCTTCAAGGACAGGACCAAGGAAATCATTTAGATACATCTGTTTGCCATCGTCCTCGATTGGTTTTGGCCGCGCATCAACGAGTACCCATGCGCCGGGAAGTTTGGCGGCTTCAGGGGGAAGATCCCAGCTTTTGATCTTGTCAAAAAACCAATGGCTAAGCTTCTTCTTCCATCCAGGAAAATTTTTCGGCTGAACATTCGTGACGAAACCGTCAACATCTCGTTTGATTTCAGCCATTGAGATTGGCGGTAAATAGTGGAGTTCTAGACCTAACTTTCGCCATTCTAAAATTCGTTCTCTGGTTGCTTGCTTTGGGAGCGGAGGAACAATTATTTCTTTCCCAAAAAAATTGCGCAAGGCTACCGATTCACGAGCAATGATTTCACGAAAAATCTTTTCATCCTCGATCCGTTTCTGATCTTCTGCAGAAAGATGGATATCATCAACATCGGTTCCAAAGTCTTCTTTTGGAATATTAGGCTCTGAAGTACCTTTTCCAAGCACGCTTTTCACAAACGCCTTGTGATTTGAATCGCGCTCTTTTGGTATTTCGAATGGATTCTTTAAAGAATGGGATGGCATACATTACTTTTTATCTACTCTTTCTTGATTCGAAGGAAAACGCGCAATCAAGCGGAAACCGATGTCAACACTTCGATCACCTCGATCTTTGGGAGAGACCGAGAGAATGTATGAGAGCCCTCCCACGAATGAGCGTCCGCCGTAGAAGCGTTGACCACCATACTGGCACTTATCCGAAAACCATTCATATGCACTCGTCGTACCCCATTGCGGATAATAGATATTACCAAGAAGATTGAATTCAATGACACGCGGAATATCTATGATGAGACCAGGAATAGCGTCAAGATTTAACACTTTTGCGAAGGCTGTTAAGACCTTCGGATTCTCTAATTCTTGAGGTGATAGGTGGAAACGCGATCCTTTTACTTCAAAGTTTTCGACAATTTTCTTCTTCCGGAGTTCTTCAAGAGCTTGCGCAAGTGGATCGTTTGCGTATTCACCGCCATAGTTAGGTTTTTCACAGCTATCAAACAAAACCCAGGCTCCGGGAAGATTAAAAACAGAAGGATCGAGAGCGCCTGATTTGACTTTATCGAAGAGATCAATGCCGTATTCTTGGTTTCGAGTATATTGTCTTCCTGGTTTCTTTTTCCAGCCAGGAAATTCAATGGGAATAACTTCGAGAATCTCTCCTTCTGGTCCACGTCTGATTTCCGCCATAGAAATAGGCGGCAGATAATGAAGCTCTAGACCTAACTGTCGCCATTCTAAAATTCGTTCCCTGGTTGCTTGTTTAGGAGGCGGAGGAACTAGAATTTCTTTTCCGAAGAATTCGCGTAAAGCTTGGCGCTCGCGAAGAATGATTTCGTCGGAGATTCGTTCATCTTTTATTTTTTCATGGTCTTCTGCAGAAAGAACGAGGTCATCGATTTCAGATCCAAAATCCTCTTTCTTTGAAATTTTCGATTTTGAAGCGCCTTTGCCGAGCACGCTTTTTACAAACGCCGCGTCATCTGGATCGAGGTCTTTCTTGTTAAATGGATTTTCGAGAGAATGGGATGGCATAAAAAAGGAGATCATCAAAACTGACGTCATTCTATCCAAAATGGCTGATTTCCTCTAGTTAGCCCAAT
>DASTLG010000001.1:0-3072 GCA_035715245.1 Patescibacteria group bacterium | reverse complement strand
CAGATCACCGTGAATCGCCAGGTCGATATCTTCCAGTTGAACGCCGGCAAGCGGGGCGCGAATCACGAGCGAATCATGGTCGCGGAAAACATCAACCGAAAGTTGTCCTTCCTGCGGTAAGGACATCCAATCATTTATCGTTTGGTTCTGATGCATAGAAAGAAAAAAAGTCCGTGTGCATCTCTATGATACGAAATCTTCATCCACATGTACATCTCCTCCCGTGAATTGGTATTCCTTGATATACTATTCACGTTCTATGGATGAAGAGGAATTGCGCCCTGGATTTAAACAATGGTGGCGTTCTCTTGCTCGTGAACAGAAAATCGCTGTGGCTCTTTTAAGTATCTGCGGTTTAGTTGTGTTTGTGCTTGCGATCGGATATGTGCAGGCGCAAGTGCTTGTTCCATTTCGTGTTCCAAAAAACATTGTTGCGAGCGCGCAAGATTTTTTCGCTAAACAAGAATCGCAAGATCCGACTCAGCAGATGGAGGATTTAAAAAAGAAAGACACGGATCGAGATGGACTGAGTGATTATGATGAAACGTACGTGTATCACACGTCGCCATATCTTCCGGATTCAGATTCGGATGGAATTCCAGATTTCATTGAAGTGCTTGAAGGAACGAATCCAAATTGCCCGGAAGGGAAGACGTGTGTGCCGGATGTAAACGATATTCCGCTCGCGGCTTCCTCGACCTTTCAAGATTTGCTCGACGCGAAAGTTATTCCGGCAACCGCTCCGGGAATGGAAGCGCTTACCGGAGTGGATGCATCAAGTTCAGCGCAGATTCAGGAATTTTTGAATGCGCCGCCAAGCCCAGACTCTCTGTCATCTGCGGCGCAAATCCGAGATTATTTTGTTTCGCATCATTTAGTAACCGCGGATGAGTTGAACCAATTGACCGACGATCAGGTGAAATCGTTATACGCCGCAACCTATCAGGAAGCGAAACAAATTCAGGAAGCGCGTGCTCAGAACGGATTGACCCCAAATGCAACATCGACAAATACAGAGACATTGGTTCCAGCAGATGGGAGTTTGCCCGGTACGCCATAACGTATGCAACATCGTTCATTGATTCGAATCTTATCCATCGGATTGACTGCCATAACAGCGGCCGCCATGCTCGCTGGTCCATTTGCGAATGTCGCGTTTGCGGATATTCCGCCGAATAATCCCGCGACTCCTCCGGTCGGCGGATTGCCGGTAACCGTCGGCGGAAGCGCCGTAGACGCGGCAAATAATGCGTATAAGAATATTTTGACCGAAATTACGCGGACGCTCGTGGTTGCACTGTTTAATGCTTTGCAAGTGTTCCTCGGACAAATGGCCTATGATGCGGCAAATTATGTCGCATCCGGCGGAAAAGGGCAGGCGGCATTATTTTTCAAAAAAGGATGGGGGAATTACATGCAGGATGTAGCCTCCAACGCGGTCGGAGAATTTGTCGGCAGTTTAAGCTCTGAGCGCGGTTCAAGCGGAGGCGCGAATTTTTTCAGCACACTCGGATATGATCTTTGTCAGCCGACGGATCCGCGGAAACTGCTCAATCTCCAGCTTTCGCTTTCGAATTTTTTTCCCGGCCTGCAGAGCAAGTTTGATCGTCCAAAACCAAAATGTGATTTCCAGCAAGTCGTAAAAAATTATCAGCAGCTGTACAGCACGATGTCGAATACCGAGGTTTGGGATAACGTCGGTAAGGGACTTTCGACGAATTCGAGCGAGCTTGGAACCACAGCGAAAATCGGGAATCTGTTCTCGATTTCAATCGCAGGACAGCTGGATGCGCAAAAATTGGCGCGTCAGGAGGGGAATGGAATTAAGCCGGTGGAAAATATCATCACTGGAAATGTGAAGACGCCTTCTCAGGTCGTGAAAGAGGGGATTAATAAGCAAGTCGTAAACGGGCCGGCAGAAAGTCAGCTCGCGATGACGACGACGATGCTAAATCAGGCGTTTCAGTCTGGGCCGATTCAGCTGGCAAAATATACAGCATCCATCTTTTTGAATACGCTCATGTCAAAAATGCTTAAACGTATTTTTGATAAAGGATTGGATGCGTTTGATTTTTCTGATTTGGAAGGACCGATGCCGGCCGCGGCTGGGGCGGATTCGGTCGTAACCGCGGGAAAACTGGATGCGCGCGCCGCAAATATTGATTTACGCACGCCGAGTCTGCAGACGACGGGAGAATACGACGTTCTGCCCGAGCTTGCGGCGTGTCCGGAACCGCGCGGTCTCTGGAATTGTACGATCGATCAGACATTTATCACAGCCATTCAATCTCAGGGCGATCGCGGCGGAATCACGATTGGCGAAGCGCTGAACCGGGATTTCCTCCATAAAAACTGGAAGCTGATTCCCTCTGATGCGAATCACACGAAAGAGACACAGGATAAGAATTGTTATCTGAAGGCTTATTGCGCGGCTAATCTGCAGAAACTTCGTATTAATCGGATTCTGCCGGTCGGATTTGAATTTGCCGCCAACTCTCCGGAAAACCGCGCATTATGCGGAGCGGCTTCGGATGGCTGTGTTGATCTTGATACGGTGGTGCGCGGCTTTTCTTCTTGCAATGATCAAGGTGAGCGAGATGCGGCGCATCCGTGGTGTCATCTCATTGATCCGAATTGGGTGATTACGGTTCCGGCTCAGCAGTGCGTTCTGCAGGGATATGGTGAAGATCTCTTATCGGCAAATCTCGATCAGCGAAAGCAAGATTGCCGTGACATTCAGACATGTTTAAGCAGTGATAATAACGGGAATTGTACTGGCGGATACGGCTATTGCGTTGCAGAACGGTCTACCTATCGCTTCTCGGCCGACGCATGCCCGCAAGAAGAGGCAAGCTGCCGAAATTTCAGTACACGGCAGCATCAAAGCGTTTCGTATTTAAGGAATACCGTTGATTATGGAAATTGCGGCGATAATCCAAATGAAAGCGTTGGATGTCTTTGGTATGCGACCGAGCGCACGAGCGATGGTCGCGCGTGGGATGCGGGCGTAACAACCGGAACCAGAGTGTATTTTAATAAAAATTTAGAAACATGTGATGCTGGAAACGAAGG